>JBDLRA010000202.1:0-5575 GCA_039800285.1 Pseudomonadota bacterium | reverse complement strand
AGGCGCAGTATCGGCGTCTGCAGTCAGTTGGAGCTTCTGCAGCTGGGCGCAACCCGTCAAAGCGGAAACAAGGCCAATGACTGCTAGTGTTTTGATCTTCATGGGAACCCTTTCATCAATTTGGTCGACTCCGGAGGGGCCATCTCACCCATTTCTGGGGTGTCGGTAAGACCCGTCCGTGACACCGGCAGGATTTATACGGCTCAATGAAAGGGAACGTTTAACCAGTCCCCTGGCTCGGGCAGGGCAGGCTGGGGGTGGGAGCACCGCTCTTTGGTGCGTCCCTATTAATGCTGATCGGCGAGGAGCCGGGAGACCTCGGCAATCGGGGTCTTGGTGTAGTTTTTTGAGACTTCAATCACGGGGAATGCGCCAGAGGACTGGGCCAGTCGGGTTCTAAGGATGCCCAGTGCCTTCGGTGCGGCCGCAAGGATCACCCTTGAATACCCGCCCTGCTTGTAACGCTGACCAATTGTGTCGACTGCCTCCTCGATAAATCGGGCTTCGTTCGCCTCATGGGGGTCTATCTGTGCATAGCCAGTTCGCCGATCACCCGCGCCATCGAGCGTGCGGCCGGGGCGGTCTCGGCCCAGCGTATGGCTCGGCGGGTTTTTCGTAGCGATGGACTCGACGATCGCAAGGCTGATATCTCCATTGCCGGCCACGTTTCGTGCGAGCACGAGTCGTTGCCCATCCAATAAGGCCACAAGATCGGTAGACAGGACCTTCATCGCCTAGGGCCGCCCTTTTCCTTGACCCGGGTTGGGTCCAGGTGATTTTGGGCCCGGCGGGTTGGGGCCAGATGGCTTAGGACCAGGCCCGACGCCGCCGCTGCTTGGCGGCGGACCAACGCGACGTGCGACTGGCGGTTCATCAGGAAGGGTGATGCCCTTTGCCTGTGCTCGGGCCTTCATTTGGTCGTGATGCGTTTTACGAATCTGATCGCGTTCCGCATCGGTCGTTGCCGCTCGGATCTTGTCGCGGTATTCCTGTCGTTCGCGATCCGTCATCAATTGGCTTCCGTAGATTGGGGCTTCGGTGGCCTTTGTGCTTGATGACTGTGATGCTTGTCCGTTGACGCTAGGCTGCGCTTTTAGTGGTGAATGCGCCAGCATAGCGACAAACACAATACTGCTTGAAACAAATAGGGTTTTCATACAACGCTCCGCGAGAAAGTGAACGAGGCGCTATTGTTCTGTGCCTACCACTGCTCTCGTACACGGGATGCGTTGAAACATTTCTTGCCGAGCTTGATCGAATTTTCTAGCCCGTTCGACGTCGAAACCGAGCGAGCCAGCTCCGACCAAATCCCGTCGACAGTCCCGTTCCGAGCAAGATGACACTCATTCCGAGTACGGTCTGTAGTCCTATTGCTTCTCCAAGAAACAAGGCGCCCCAGAGCGTTCCAAATAACGGGATCAGAAATGTCACGGTGAGTGTGGACGGCGCACCAATATCTCGAAGAAGTCGAAAGTACAAGAGATAGGCAACACCACTGCAGATAATGCCAAGCAGAATGACTGCGCTGACTGCCTCCACTGTCGCCGGTGCCTTTGCAGGGATAAACCACAATGATGGGATGACCAGTAAAGAAGCCGCCCACATGCTGCCATGTGCGTTCACGAAAGGCTCCACCCTTTCGGCACGTCTTGTGTAGTTCGTGGCAATTCCGTAAGAGAAAGCGCCACCGAGTGCGCAGAGCAGTGGGATCGCAATTACCTCGGTCTGGGAAAAGAGCGCGTCACCAAACATGACCGCAACCCCCGAGATGCCTAACGCAAATCCTACAAGGCGTCGCAGGGAAAATGTCTCGTCACGAAGCATGAGTCCGATTAGATACGCCCAGATTGAGGCCGTCGCATTTAGGACAGACAGTTGCGCCGTTGACAGCGAGAGCGCCGCCGTTCCGATCAGGATAAACGGGAGCGCTGACCCAAAAAACCCCATGGTTAAGAGATACCGCCAACGGCTCAGAAGTTGATCAGACCTTTTTAGCAGCTTCGCCAAAACAAATAGGAAAATTGCTGCTGAGACAAGACGCCCCTCTGCAACGATCGCAGGCCCGAATACGGGAGAGGCTATTCGCATCAACATAAATGACCCACCCCATATTGCTGAGAGTAGAACGAGTCGAAAGACGTCAGCGGAGGTCATCAATGGAGAGTCGATAGATTGATATTACGTTTCGAAAAGCAAGTTTTTCTGCGACATCTCGTGGGAGTTGCGCTAAGAGTGCTCGTGTTCTATCGACTCGTCGCTCAAAGGTGTTTCCCCGTGTCATGACCCAGCGACTCTGATGGGCGACATCCATTCCCACGAAGAATCGGTCTGGAAATGCCAGGATAAGGTTTTGATAGTCTTCTACAAAACGCCCGCCAACCTCCATTTGTGTCGTGAACGCTTCCGCTTTCGGCCAGCCGCTTCCGTATCCGCCAGTATTGGTCATATTGGAGAGATCGCAGACAAGATTAAGATGTTTTTCCAGCAGCTCGCGAATGACGGCGGGGGCTGATCTGCCGCAACCGTGTGCCCAGATGAGCTTGAGTCTCGGTAGCTCATTTAAAACAACCGATAGCTCTCTGACTAGATGAGGGTAGCCCTCCATGTGAATAACGACTGGAACGTCGTGACGAATTGCCACAGCGGCGATTTCGCGAACAAACCGATTGTCGAGCGATTTATCGATCTCGGCATGCTGACCGATCTTGCCTGTGTCCCCTGCGTATGCCCAATGTCGAACCAGTACTTCGCCGATACCAACGACTTTCTTGTCAGTGAGCTTTTGGTCAATTTCTTTCAGGATTCGACGCGCATTTTCATGTGGGGCATTCCAGTCCATGAACGTAAAGTCCGGACGTTGCATGCCGGCTAAGACAAATATCTTTCCAGGGTGTTGGGCGGCAATCGCTAAAACCTGCTCATCGGTGGTCGGTCGATCACCGATCACCCCAAGGTATCGAGGCATGACAACCTGAGCCATAACGCGATTCTTGTCATATCGCGCTATCACCTCGGACGGGTTGAAGTCAGCTCCCCAGTGCGCGTGACCATCGATGAGTGGCCCGTCATAGGCTTGAGTGGGCGCAACCAACAAGGTGGATAGGACAAACGAGCTAAGTCCAAACCAATATTTCTTCATATCGCTGGCTTTGTGAAAGTTGCTGATGCGATGTTTGCTCAGGGCGTGATCTAAATTCCTGACGCTAGGTCAAGACAAGATTCGCAAGCCAAATGTAGAGCGGGATTCCAACAATCAAGTTAAACGGGAAAGTAATCCCAAGTGAGACACTCATATAGAGTGCCGGATTAACCTCTGGCAATGCATGTCGAAGGACTGCCGGAACGGCGATGTAAGAGGCACTTGCGGCAAGCACCATAAGCAAGATTGAATCACCCACAGGCAGTTCAAAGATTGCCGCGAGACCCAGCGCAAGGAGTGCGTGACCAACCGGGCCAACAATCGCATACGCCACGGTAACAGGGGGCTTCCCTTTGAGACCAGAGAAGTTCTTTGCGGCCATCAGTCCCATGTCCAATAGAAAGAACGCAAGCATCCCTTTGAACAGGTCAATCGAGAACGGGGCCATGAGTTCTTGACCTTCACTGCCGGTGATCAGGCCAACCACCATTGCACCCAGAAGCAACAACTGGGCGCCGTCGGTAAACGACTCGTGAAGCACCTTGGACATTCGGATCGGCTCGGTCTTGGACGTAGAGACCGCACGGGCACGATTCGCAAGCAAGATTGCGAGAATGATTGCAGGAGACTCCATCAGCGCCATCGCGGCTGCCATATGTCCGCCAAATGGAATTCCGAATTGATCTAGGGTATGCGTTGCCGTGATAAACGTAACCGCACTGACGGATCCATAGGTCGCGGCAAGCGCAGCGGCATCATAGTGATTGAGTCGTGACTTCAGAAACCAATAGCCAATCAAAGGGATGATCGTCGCTAAAAACACTGCAAGTCCGAGAGAAAGCGCAATCTCGAGCGTAAACCCTGAGTTATGGAGCGCAAATCCACCCTTGAGTCCCAGTGCCATGAGCAGATAAAGCGACAGAAATTTCGCAATCGGCTGCGGAATCTCTAGGTTGGATTTCACCATCCCGGCAAAAACACCAAAGATGAAGAAGAGAATCGCGGGGTCAAGGAAGGTCGACATGGTTCTTGTGTCAGTTCTTATCGAATGAAGTAGCCAGATACGCGCCACTGCCCATCTTTATCAAGCATCGGCACAACGGTTTCAGTCGCGTCCTTTTTATGTTCAAAGCGTGTCCGAAACTGAATCACAACATACTGACCATCCGGGGCACCCGGGAGGCTGGTTTTAAACTCTGCCGATTGGAGTTGCCGATCAAGAGGCTTGCCTAGTGGGCTGCGCACAGCAGAAATTGATTGCGTCCACTGGTTCAAAGAAACCGCGTTCTTGAAAAGGGCTGCTGCTGTTGACCAGGTGGTGTCATATTGCGTCGTATCCAAACGCGACACCCAGGTTAGGGTCGCCTCAGTGGCTGCTTTGACGGCAGCGCTATCGGCCTTTGCTAAACCCGTTGAAAGAACGCAAGAAATAACAATAAGAACCGAGACGATTAATTTCATTTTTAGTGTGTAAAGGATGTCGAAAACAGATTGATAACGATAACGCCCGCGACAATCAAGCCAATTCCCACCAAGCCTGCAAGGTCAAGTCGCTGTCCTACGAAGAGCCAGCCGATGATCCCAATCAGAGCAATTCCAGCTCCCGACCATACCGCATAGGAAGTCGCTAAAGGAATGGTCTGCACGACTTTCGATAGCAGAAAGAACGCCAACCCATAGCCCACGATGACAATAAGTGACGGAATGGGTTTAGTAAATCCGTCCGCATATTTGAGGGCAACCGTGCCGATGACTTCGGCGAGTATTGCAATGCTCAGCATTAACCAGGCCACTTTTGCTCCTTAGCTTTTGTTGACCAGCGTTACGCCAATAATGGCAATCACACCACCCACGATCATCGAAATCAATATTGCCTCGCTTAAGATCACCGCAGACAACAGTACGCCAAACACGGGCACCAGGTTTGTGAAGACGGTTGTCCGCGAGGGTCCAATGGCCTGAATTCCCTGGTGATACCAAATGAACGCAACGACCGTTCCGAAGGCGCCGAGATAAACGATCGCCCCCCAGATTCGCCAGTCCAGCGTCGCCCAGCTGACCTGCCCAAGCTCCCCGAATGCACCAAACGATAGAAACAAGAGCCCCCATAGCGTGCCGTAGGTTGTTGCAGCAATCGGAGACAGAGACTTCAAGGCGTTTCGGGAAAGCAAGGTGTAAGCAACCCAGCTAAAGACAGCGCCAAGCATTAGGATCTCGCCCAGCCCAATAGACTGACTGATATCCAGGACACCACCAATAAGATCGCCTCGGGTGATCACAATCATGGCGCCGAAAAGCGCGACGACAACACCTAACCAGCGTCGTGGACCCAGGCGCTCCCTAAATAGGAAGCTAGCAAATACTGCCGTCATGATGGGACTTAGACTGACAAAAAGAGATGTCCTTCCAGCGGGAATTTTTTCCAGGGCACCAAAG
>JBDLRA010000201.1:0-2811 GCA_039800285.1 Pseudomonadota bacterium | reverse complement strand
ACTAAAGAGCTCTGCCTCCCACCAGACCGTACCCGCTTCGAGCGCTGCACGTTCTGTCTCTGACATCGCGGGCAGTGCCTTGCGGAAAGCCCGAAAAATGAGCGATGACAGCATCGGGCGCCGTATGACGGGGATGACCAGCGTCACCGTGATGGCGGCGAGCAAGAGCAGAATCAAAGTGGTCATAGATAACTCCTTATGGGTCGACAATTAGGCCGCGCGGGCCTGGGGTGATTTGCGGGAGGGCTTTGCCGATGCTGGCTTGGTCGGCTCTTCAAAGGTGGGCAAGGGTGCCCGTAGCCCACCGACGAGGAAGCTCATCAGGCGGGGAATTAGGTGGTGGACGTCGTCTTTTGGGTCTTCTTCAGTGTCTGCCCAGTCGGTAATCAGACGCAGGCTATCCGTTCCAGCGATGGCATACGCCGTCGCCCCCAGCATGAAGTGAAAGCGCCAGACGATCTCTGACTTTGGGACATTGGGAAGTGCCATGAACAACGCCTCTTGGTAGCGGGCAAGGACGGACTGATATTCGTCGGCGAGAAATGCACGAATGAACTCGGACGGCTCGGTGAGGGTGCGCCCGAGCAGCTTTAAGAAGGTGGGTCCTCCTTGCGGTTCCTGCTCGGCAAGCCGCAGCAACGTACCGAAGAAGGCATCCAGAATCTTCGATGGTTTGATCGGCTTGCCGTTCGCTTCTTGCTCAAGCGTATCGAGTGCATCCATTCGTGCCTGGTTTAATGAATGCAGTCGTCGGCGAAACACCTCTTGAATGAGTCCCTCCTTGGAGCCGAAGTGGTAGTTGACTGCAGCCAGGTTCACTTTGGCCGCAGCGGTGATCCGTCGCATGGAGGCGCCTTCGAATCCGTATTGCATAAACAGGCGCTCCGCGGTCGCAAGAATGCGATCACGGGTCATGTTGCGCTGCGAAATCTCGGCCTGAAGGAGAGGTTTTTCTTTCATACGTTCGTTTGAATTGGACGTTAAAATGTCTCTTCCCGCAAGAGGGATTCCCATGGGTTGTAGGGGATTCATGGGGAAACTACTGCCATGGGGCAATCTATGAAGGACAGGCAATATGGCTTACCCTAGGGCCACCAAAAACAACGTCGGTTCTGTATTTTTTTAGGAGACAAAACGTGCAACCTTCGCGCCACGCCTCACAGCGTTTCTCTCGCTTCGCTCTTACTTCTCTGTCGGCCTCGGTGCTGATGGCGCTTGCTGCGCCTTCTGCCATGGCGCTCGACTTGAAGCTCGATAACGGCTGGTCGGGAACGCTCAGCACGACTGTCTCCGCGGGGACCAGCATCCGTGCGCAAGAGGCGGATAAGAAGTTGTTCAGCGCCGCTGATGGACTGCGCGTTGGGATCGCTGGCGGTACCGGTGGATCGAACACAGACAGCGGTACCTTGAACTATGCGAAGGGCGATGCCTTCTCAACGCTGGTGAAGGTCACCTCAGATCTCTCGTTATCCAAAGGCCAGATGGGCGCGTTTGCCCGCGTGAGAGCCTGGTATGACGACGCACTCGAAAATGGAAACGTCCGCGCGGGTAACCACGCGAGCAACTACGCACGCAACAAGCCGCTATCCGATGACGGATTTGAGCCGCTGCAGAAATTTACCGGTATTGCGCTGCTCGACGCATACGTCTACAACACCTATAACGTCGGCGGCATGCCGCTCCAACTGCGTCTGGGTAACCAGGTGATCAACTGGGGTGAAAGCCTGTTTATTCAAGGTGTGAACCAGATCAACCCGATTGACCTGTCTGCCTTGCGTAAGCCTGGTGCCGAGGTCAAAGACGCATTCCTGCCGATCGCCTCCCTGTCGGCGAACGTCGGACTTGGCGGGGGCAAATCACTCGAGGCGTTCTATCAGTTCCGTCAGACTGCATCGAACATCGATAGCTGCGGCACTTACTTTGGCGTTGTTGAGACGAAGCTAGCAGCCGACAACGGCGGTGCCTGCGGACGCATGCTCGTTGCAGCGACATCTTCGTTTAGTAACGCAGACGCATTTAACGGCGGTCTCTATGTGCCGCTCGGCAAGGGACGCGAGGGCGAAGACAACCAGTACGGGATTGCCTTCCGCATGCCGTTCGAGAAGCTCGATGCTGAGCTTGGTTTTTACGCCGCGAAATTAACCTCGCGCACGCCGATCGTCTCGGGAATCACCGGAGATAGCGCAAATCCAACGGTCCGCACCTTCTTGATGGGTCTTCCCTCTGGTGCTGGCTCGCTGACGAGCATCATTGGTCAGCGTATTCCTGCCTCGTTACAGAGCTTGAATGCTCTGCCAGCGCATGCGGCGCTCGGGCTGCGTCCTTTCCGTGGCTTCTGGGAGTATCCGGGAAGTATTGACGTCTACGCAGCAAGTGCCAGCACGAACCTAGCGGGCTGGTCTCTTGCGGGTGAGGTGAGTGTGGTGCCGAATCAGCCGGCACAGATCAACGGTAACGATCTCTTAGCGGGAGCGCTCTTGGGCGCTGGCCCGATGGCATCGACCGCAGTGGCCGCAACGGTTCGTGGTGCTGGCAATGAGGTGAGTGGCTATCGTCGAATCAACAAGAGCCAGGTGCAGGTGAACGGTATCAAGATCTTGCCGCGTATTCTCGGATCGGCGCAGTCCGTGTTCGTGGGTGAGGCCGCATTCCAGACCGCAGATATTGGGAATTCCTACAGCGGCTTGCGTTTTGGCCGGGCCTTTATCTTTGGTTACGGCAAGCACGCAACAACCGGTGGAACCTGTAACAACGGCGCTGGTCTGAACCCACAGGTGGATGGCTGTGAGAACGACGGCTACGTGACCGATA
>JBDLRA010000200.1:0-2952 GCA_039800285.1 Pseudomonadota bacterium | reverse complement strand
TGCTGCAACCAACCGTCCTGATGTGCTGGACCCTGCGCTCCTGCGTCCTGGCCGTTTTGACCGCCAGGTCGTGGTAAGCCTCCCCGATGTCCGTGGCCGTGAGCAGATCCTAAACGTCCACATGCGCAAGGTGCCGATCGCCGCTGACGTTCGCGCAGATATTCTTGCCCGCGGAACGCCGGGTTTCTCGGGTGCTGATCTTGCCAACCTGGTCAACGAAGCTGCGCTGTTTGCGGCGCGTCGTAGTGGTCGCGTGGTCGAGATGAACGACTTCGAGAAGGCGAAAGACAAGATCATGATGGGTGCAGAGCGTCGCTCGATCGTCATGCCGGAAGAAGAGCGTAAGAACACCGCGTACCACGAGTCTGGTCACGCCTTGGTGGCGCGCATGCTACCCAAGACCGACCCTGTGCACAAGGTCACGATTATTCCTCGCGGCCGTGCGCTCGGTGTCACCATGCAGCTGCCCGAGGGCGACCGCTACAGCATGGACAAAGAGCGCATGCTCAATACCATCTCGGTTCTGTTTGGCGGCCGAATTGCAGAAGAGGTCTTCATGAACCAGATGACCACCGGCGCATCGAACGACTTCGAGCGAGCAACGGCTTTGGCCCGCGACATGGTCACTCGTTACGGTATGAGCGATACGCTCGGGCCTATGGTCTATGCAGAAAACGAAGGCGAGGTCTTCCTGGGTCGTTCTGTAACGAAGACCACGCACGTGTCTGAGAACACGATGCAAAAGGTCGACAGCGAGATTCGTCGCATCATCGATGAGCAGTACGCGGTTGCCCGCAAGATCATCGAAGAGCACAAGGAAAAGATGCACGCCATGGCAAACGCGCTGTTGGAGTGGGAGACCATCGACGCCGACCAGATCGAAGACATCGTAGAAGGCCGTCCACCACGTCCTCCCAAGCAGGCAGGTTCAGGCAATACGCCGAACTCTGGTCCTGGACCGACGGGTGTGGCACCGAACGCAGCGGCGCCAGCCTAAGGCAGGCCATCGGCCTGATATGAGTTTGGCGACCCAGGTGGCGCAGTCAAAACCGGCGGAGACCCCGCCGGTTTTTCTTTGTGGGCGCACGCAGTTCAGCTTAACGCGGCCGTTGGTGATGGGCATTGTGAATATCACGCCCGATTCTTTTTCAGATGGCGGTCAGTTCTCGGGTGCGGGGCAGGCGATTGATTACGCCAAGCGTCTGGTTGAAGAGGGGGCAGACATTCTGGATATCGGCGGGGAGTCGACACGACCGGGTGCAGATCCTGTCTCCGTGGATGAGGAACTGCGTCGGGTGATTCCTGTGCTCGAGGGCCTAACGTCTCTTGGGGTGCCGCTCTCAATCGATTCGAGACGGCCTCAGGTCATGCGGGAGGCTCTGGCTGTTGGCATTGACCTGATCAATGACGTCAATGGGTTTCGTGATCCGGAGGCCTTCTCCATCGCTGTCTCATCGAACGCAGCGCTCTGCATCATGCATATGCTTGGGGAACCCAAGACCATGCAGCAGACACCTTCTTACAACGATGTGGTCGAGGAGGTCACCCGATTTTTGTTGACCCAGCGTGATGCGTTTATGGCCCAGGGGGTTGATCGCAGTCGAATCGTGATTGACCCCGGATTTGGGTTCGGAAAGACCTTCGATCACAACCTTGCTCTCATGCGAGCGATCCCGCGCTTCGCAGGCCTTCAGACCACGCTGATTGGCGTCTCTCGAAAGACCATGATTGGTCAGCTCATCAATCCGAAAGCGCCGCCTGCACCCCCTGATCGTATGGCGGGCAGTGTGGCAGCGGCCTTATGGGCTACAGAAAAAGGGGCGCAGATCCTGCGAGTTCATGATGTGGCCCAAACGGTGCAGGCATTACGCGCTTGGAATGGTCTTTCTCGGCGCAGCCTTTAGAATCTCGACATGGCACGAAAGTACTTTGGAACTGATGGTATTCGAGGCAAGGTGGGCCAGGCGCCCATCACCCCGGATTTTGTCTTACGTCTTGGTCTTGCCGCCGGGAAGATCTTTACGGCCCATACTGAAAAAGGGTCCGGTCATCCAACCGTATTGATTGGTAAGGACACTCGGATTTCTGGCTACATGCTCGAGTCCGCTTTGGAGTCTGGGCTGAGTGCCGCAGGTGTTGATGTTTTGTTGGTCGGTCCCATGCCCACGCCGGCGGTGGCTTATCTCACCAAGACACTCCGGCTCTCTGCGGGAATCGTGATCAGCGCATCCCATAATCCGTTTGATGACAACGGGATCAAGTTCTTTAACGGTCAGGGCGAAAAGCTCTCGGATGCGATTGAAGAAGAGATCGAGGCCGCCATCGATGGCGATTTGTCGTGCGTGAGCTCAAGTGATCTTGGAAAGGTCCGTCGGTTAAATGATGCCTCGGGCCGCTACATCGAATTTTGTAAGAACACCTTTCCCTCTCAGCTATCACTACGTGGGCTGAAGCTTGTGATCGACTGTGCCCATGGCGCGGGCTACCACGTAGCACCGCCGGTATTTCACGAGCTCGGTGCAGAAGTTGTTGTGATGGGTCATGAGCCTGACGGTTTTAATATCAATCAAGGCGTTGGTGCGACCCATCCGGAAACCCTGGCCGCCAGGGTCGTTCAGGAGCAGGCCGACTACGGGGTTGCGCTAGACGGTGATGGGGATCGACTGATCATGGTCGATCGCAGCGGCACTGTTTTTGATGGTGATCAACTTCTTTTTGCGATTGTTCGAGACCGCCTGCAGAACAAAGGGGTGAACGCTGTTTCTGGCGTTGTGGGTACGCTTATGACCAATCTGGGGTTTGAGCGAGCGCTCTCAAAACTTCATGTGGATTTCCGGCGATCCAAGGTGGGGGATCGCTATGTCATGGAAATGCTCAAAGAGACCGGGTGGATCCTCGGTGGCGAGTCCTCCGGCCACATCCTGTGCCTGGATCAGCACACCACCGGCGATG
>JBDLRA010000199.1:0-6791 GCA_039800285.1 Pseudomonadota bacterium | reverse complement strand
CGCGCGGTCTGGGCGTTAGGTCCTGCAGGTATATCCGTGCCGTTGACACTGGAGCGATCCGGTAAGTCAGTCGCGGTGACGGTGCAGTCGATTGATCGTGTGGATTCCTTTGCTCGACCTCTGGGGTTTTAGACGCACGATGGAGAATCCTCGCGTTCTTGGTATTGCAGCCGTGGTGTTATCGGCAATTGGGTTTGGTGCGATGGCGATTTTCGCGCGCTTTGCCTATCTGAGTGGGGCCGAAGTTATCGCGGTGTTGTTTCTTCGATTTCTGTTTGCGGGCATTGTGCTGGCCGTACTCATGGTTATCTCACGCCGCGTTTGGCCATCACGTCGTAGCGTATGGATCCTTGCCGCGATGGGTGGCCTTGGCTACGTTGCCCAGTCTTATTCATTTTTTGCCGCCCTTCAGTACGCCTCAGCGGGGCTGGTGTCGTTACTGCTTTACCTCTATCCCGTCTTGGTAACGGTGTTAGGGGCGGTGTTTCTCAAGGCGCCACTAGGGGCACGCCGATTGGCTGCGGTCGGTCTGGCCTTTGTGGGAACGGTATTGACCCTTTGGGGTGCTTGGACGGGTGCCCCCTTGGGCATTGCGCTCGGTGTTCTATCCGCGCTGCTCTATTCCGTTTATATCTTGGTGGGAAGCCGGGTTTTGGCGAAGGAAGATCCAATTGGATCTGGAACCGTCGTGATTCTCTCTGCAGCAGCCGTCTTTGGACTTCTGGTCCTTTTGACGCAGCCTGTCTTCCCAAGTGGGCTGCTTGCGTGGTCGTCAGTTCTTGCGATCTCCATTTTTTCGACAGTCGTTGGGATGGTGGGGTTTTTTATTGGTATGCGCCATCTTGGTGCCGCAGATGCAGCGACCCTGTCGACCTTAGAGCCCGCTGTCACGATTCTGCTGGCTGCACTTTTTCTGCAGGAGTCGTTATCGATCGTGCAGCTGATCGGTGGCGGGGTGATTCTGCTTGCGGTGATCTGGCTGGTTCGAATGCCGACGTCAGAAACTTAGGTTAGATGTCGAGGAAATACTGAATGACTGTCTTGGCAATCCATCCGCTGGTACCGACCAGCAGTGCGATACTCAGCACAATGTAGGCCATGCGTCCACCTTTTGACTCTTTTGCGAGCGAAAACACGATCAGCACCATGAGGGCAATGAGCGCCAACACCAGATAAGGGGTTAGCTGATCAAACAGCTCGATAAGTTCTTGATTGGCCATACCGTTAGTTTAGAGGATCGCCGAGCGCGCCAAACTTGATCAGAATCATGCGTGTCTCATAGAGCGGCAGTCCCATAATCGCAGACATGCTTCCGTGAATTCTTGGAATCATGGTTCCTGCGGCCCCTTGAATGCCATAACCACCTGCCTTGTCCATGGGGTCTCCGCTTTGAACATAAGCGGTAATCCACGACTCCGTTAGCGGTGCGAATTCCACCTCTGAGCGCACGACAACGTCGGTCTGCTCCTGCGTCTCCAGATGGACTGCAGCGACCGCTGTGAAGACTTCGTGAGTGCGTCCCGATAGGGCGTACAGCATGGCCTTTGCCTCTGCGCCAGTTTGTGGCTTTCCGAGAATGGTGTTGTCGATTGCAACGGTGGTGTCCGCCGTAAGCAGCAGTCCATTCCTGGGGGCCGCGATGGTCTGACTCTTAATCAGTTCCGCAAAAGCCGCTTGCTTATTGTGGGCGACACGACGCACATAGTCGTGGGGAGACTCATTTGCGATCACATCTTCGAGGGACTCCGTATTGAAGTGAGGTGGTGGTCTGAGCACGATGGGCTTCACCCCAAGCTGGCCGAGGAGGGACTGGCGGCGGGGGCTCTGGGAGGCAAGAAGAACGGGCGTCATGCCATCTGCGCGCAGGGATTTAGGGGGTGCATGGCGCCTACAATAGCGCAAATGATCTCGGCGACCCCTATCTCAAACCGCGCCTCACGAACCCGTCCATTCCATGTCATGGCGTTGTTGGCGCGCGCGGCACATCGCGAAAAGACGCACGGGCCATCGATTGGCATGGTCGTTGGGGAACCCGATTTTCCCGCGCCACCGCAGGTTGTCGCAGCAGCGCAAGAAATGTTGGCCAAGGGCAAGATCCATTACACGCATGCGCTAGGATCCGAGGCGCTTCGTGAGGCGATTGCGCAGGACTACTGGGAGCGCGACCAGCTGTCGATTCCGGCTGACCGGATTGCCGTGACCGCAGGCGCATCTGCGGGGCTCTTGCTGGTGATGTCCGCTATCTTGAATCCGGGTGACGAGGTCTTGATGGCCGACCCGAGTTATCCGTGTAACCGTGAGTTCGTGGCTTCTGCAGGCGGGTCAGCGGTGATGATCCCAGTGGATGCGACGAGTCAGTTTCAGCCAACGCCCGAGCAGGTGCGAGAGGCCTGGACACCTCGCACAAAGGCGCTGCTGGTGGCAAGTCCCGCTAATCCAACCGGGACCATGCTGACCGAAGCGCAGGCCCGCGCACTCTTGGCGGTTGTGCGTGAGCGTGGTGGCGTGTTGATCGTGGATGAGATCTATCAGCGGATTGTTTTTGATGGCAATGAACGGTCGCTCTTAAGTCTTGGTGAGGACGTTATCTCCATCAATAGTTTTTCAAAAACCTATTCCATGACGGGATGGCGACTGGGTTGGGTGGTAGCACCCCCGTCATTGATGGGGCCGCTTGAGCGACTCTCGCAGAATCTCTTTATATCGCCCTCATCGCTGTCTCAGACCGCAGCGATTGCCGCTTTTTCGGAAGCGTCACGACAGGTGGCGGATGGCTATCGTGATCTGTTTCGTCGACAACGAGACTTTTTGTTGCCTGCATTAGAGGGCCTTGGTTTTGAGATCCCGTCACAGCCTCAGGGCGCGTTCTATGGCTATTGTGATGTTTCAGGTCTTACGCCAGACAGCTATGCGTTTTGTCTGGCATTGTGTGATGCGGTCGGGGTATTGATGACGCCAGGGTGCGATTTTGGCGACTATCAGGCGGCCCGATACCTACGCGTGAGTTATACCAAGCCGATATCGGTGCTCCAAGAGGGGGTGCATCGTCTTGAAACCTTTCTGAAAGGCATGCAGTGATGAACGTTCCGATTAGTCTCTCGACGGCGCAATATGTTGTGGAGCTGGTCGCTGTCCTTGCGTTTGCCCTATCGGGGATCATTGAGGCGGCCAGGCGCCGGTTGGATGCTGTTGGCGTCTGTACCGTTGCAGGGCTTGCGGCCTTTGGCGGCGGAACCATTCGAGACGTGTTGCTTGACCGTCGTCCCTTATTCTGGGTGGCCCATTCGGAACTCCTGTGGATGGTGTTGCTCTTATGTATCGCCGCCATGCTCTTTATGCGGTCACGGCATTTCGAGATTACCGAGCGGGCCATGCAGTGGCCCGATGCGATTGGTCTGGGTCTGTTTACCGCGGGTGGCACGCAGATCGCTTTGGATAGCGAGGTGCCGGCTCTGGTGGCGGTGATCATGGGCATGATTACTGCCGTCTTTGGTGGTGTTCTGCGCGATATCGTCTGTAACGATATTCCTCGTGTATTGAGTGACCATCGGCCGTATGCGGTCTGTGCCTTTATCGGCGGCTGGCTGATGGTGTTTTGTGTCTGGATGGGTTTGTCGGAATGGGCCTGTCTGGTGATCTCTGCATTGACAGCGACATTTCTGCGAATGTTGGCCATGCGGTTTGACTGGCAGATTCCATCCTGGAAGGTGGACTAGTGACCGTCTTAAGGAGATGACGACGTGATGAAGCAACTGCAGCGAATGATTCGTGCTGAGCGTACCTCGGATGGCGCGGGCGTCTCGCTCTATCGTAGCCTCGGGCAGTCGGCGTTTGCTCGAGTGGACCCTTTTTTGATGCTCGACGAGTTTGGCAGTGACAATCCCAATGAGTACATTGCGGGGTTTCCACCGCATCCGCACCGAGGATTTGAGACGGTGACCTATATGCTAGAGGGGCATATGCTGCACGAGGATCATCTCGGCAATCGTGGTCACCTTCGTAGTGGCGGTGTTCAGTGGATGACCGCAGGGCGTGGCATTATTCACTCCGAGATGCCTCAGCAGGAGCAGGGCATGATGCGGGGGTTTCAGCTTTGGATCAACCTGCCCGCGAGAGAGAAGATGAAGCCCGCGGGGTATCAGGATATTCAGGCTGACCAGATTCCTGTGGTTGAGATGTCTGATGGTCGCAAGGTCAAGGTGATTGCAGGGCGTCTGTCCTATGGCGATGACGTCATTGAAGGGCCGGTGAACGGTGTGACAACAGACCCAATCTTCTTTGATGTACATCTCCCGGCACGAGCCCGTTTTGCCCACAAGGTTCCGCAGGAACACAGTAGCTATCTCTATGTCTATGAGGGCGGACTTTGTGCAGATCCAGGCACCAGTCTGTCGACGGCGTTGCCGATGCGACATGGGGGCGTGCTCGGGCCGGGAGATGAGATTGTGGTTCAGGCGACGGATCTCCCAACTCGGTTTCTTTTGCTTGCCGCCATGCCCCTGAAAGAGCCTGTCGTTCAGCTCGGGCCGTTTGTCATGAATACGCGTGAAGAGATTGAGCAGGCCGTGTATGACTATCAGCACAATCAGCTGGTGTCCGTTTAACGCGATCGATTTGTTCCATCATTGGTTTTTTAGAAAGAGGTCGCTATGAGTTCCACCCCCAGTCTGTATGACCCGTTGTCCCTCGGACCCCTCACGATGTCTAACCGTATGGCCATGGCCCCGCTCACGAGAAGCCGTGCCAACGAGCGATTTGAGCCGACAGATCTTGTGGTCACCTATTACGCCCAGCGTGCCAGTGCTGGTCTTTTGATTACCGAGGCCACCCAGGTCTGTCAGCAGGGTCAGGGCTACATGGCAACACCCGGCATCTACGCGGAGGGCCAGGTCCAGGCCTGGAAGAAGGTGGTCGATGCTGTGCACACCAAAGGGGGGAAGATCTGTCTGCAGCTCTGGCATGTCGGGCGGATTTCGCACACCTATTTCCAGCCGAATAATGATGCGCCGGTGGCGCCCTCTGCGATCCGCGCCAATGCCAAGAGCTTTATTCCCTCTGGCTTAGAAGATACCTCGATGCCACGCGAGCTCTCTATTGCTGAGATCCAGGAACTCGTTCAGATCTATCGTCGTGCTGCGGAAAATGCCAAGCAGGCCGGATTCGATATGGTCGAGGTCCACGGGGCAAACGGCTACCTGATTGATCAGTTTCTGAGAGATAAGACCAATCATCGGCAGGATGCTTATGGCGGATCGATAGAGAATCGCTCACGCTTTCTGCTGGAAATCGTTGATGCGATCTGTCAGGTCTATCCGTCTCAGGCGGTGGGGGTTCGAATCTCACCGTCATCGACATTTAATGATATCGATGACAGCGCGCCGTTTACGCTCTTTTCTCATGTTGCAAAAGCGCTGGGGCAACGCGGTCTTGGGTATCTCCATCTGATTGAGGGCATGACCGGTGGTCCACGCGATGTGCGGCCAGAGGTCGATAACGCAGCCTTGCTTACAACCTTTAAAAACGCCGGTGGCCACCTCAGGATGGTCAATAACGGCTACACCAAGGAGATGGCCGAGGCAGCGGTGGCGAGCGGTCACGCGGACATCGTGGCCTTTGGGGTGCCGTTTCTGGCAAACCCAGACCTTGTCTCCCGATTCCGTAACGGCTATCCCTTAAATACGCCGGATCAGTCGACGTTCTATGCCGGGGGAGAGAAGGGCTACACGGACTACCCGGTCTACGCCGCCTAGGGAATCGTTGTCGTGTCTTGGCGTCCGCCAGCGCCTGTCCCCCGTTCGAATCTGATGGTGGGGCTCTCGATCCTCATGGGTCGAGAGCAGGATCTGCTGGAGACGCTTCCAAGAGACTGTTACCGCAAACCGATTGTCAGTGTGCCGATCGGTCGTCGGCCGGTGGTGATCGTCAGCGATCCGGATCTCATTCGTCATATCTTTATCGAGGCGCGCGAGAACTATCCCAAAAGCGATCTCATGATCTCGGCCTTGTCGCCCTTGCTCGGAGACGGGGTTCTTATCTCGAACGGCGAGACCTGGGCGCAGGATCGCAAAATGCTTGACCCCGCATTCGTTCACATGCGCCTTGAGCAGATGTTTCCCTTGATGCGTGCTGCAGTCGATGATGCGATCGCCCGGCTGTCTGGGCTCGCCCCTGATCAGGTGATTGATCTTGAGGCGGAACTGAGTCATATCACGGCAGACATAATGTTTCGAACGCTTTTCTCGCAACCGATTGACGGGCGGGATGCTGCCGGAGTCTTTGGCGCCTTTATGCGGTTTCAAAGAAATGCGCCCCAGTTTGATCTGCGGGTGATTCTGAAGTCGGACCCCTTGCGACCCGAGCCATTACCGCCATCACTGATGGAGGATGCCGCGTTATTACGCGGACTCATGGCACGGCTATTGGACGCAAGAATGGCGCGACTGTCTGCAGGCGAGCAGTTTATTGATTTTGCGCAGGCAGCGATGGATGCGCGCGATGACGCGGGGCAGCCTTTTTCGCGGGAGCGACTGATTGACCAGTTGGCAGTGTTTTTCCTTGCTGGGCACGAGACAACGGCAAGCAGTCTGGCCTGGACGATGTTTATGCTGTCTCAGTCGCCGGACGTTCTCGCTCGGCTTCGGGGCGAGGTGACGCAGGTCATCGGGAATGAGGCCTTTCAGTTTGCTGACTTCAAACGCCTGCCGTATACGCGGATGGTATTTCGAGAAGGACTGAGGTTATATCCGCCTGCCGCTTTTTTGACCCGTCGTGCCTTAAAGGCTGATCGCCTT
>JBDLRA010000198.1:0-6814 GCA_039800285.1 Pseudomonadota bacterium | reverse complement strand
CAGAGTCTTGGCCCGTCCGTCTCGCCCATCTGAGCGATTCCAGCCAGGATTGCCGCTGCCGCTAGGGCGCCATCGTCCCCGGCGCAGCAGATCAGCCGAACCTTTGACCCCAGTGATTTGGCCCAGGCCCGAAGCCAGAAGCTCTTGCCACAGCCAGAGACCCCCCAGAGAAACAGTCGATCAGTCGCCTGGGGGTCGCCTTGTGCCATTGCCTGGAGCGCAGCGAGGGCGGCCGCGTTGCGGCCGAGCGCCCCATCTCGGAGGTCCGGTGCCGGCGGTTCGATCAGTGGCAAAGGTAACTGCATGTCTTCCAAAAGACCGCGGACGGCCAACAAGTTCAATAAAATGGCGATTTTAGAAAGAAACCCACCATGAATTCAGAAAAGCCCAGCCCGTCAGCCACGACCCCGATGACCTATCGCGATGCGGGTGTGGATATCGATGCGGGCGATGCCTTGGTGGATCGTATCAAGCCTTTGGCCAAGCGGACCATGCGGCCCGAGGTCCTTGGCGGCATTGGTGGGTTCGGCGCACTGTTCGAGGTACCGAAGAAATACAAAGATCCGGTCTTGGTGAGTGGCACCGATGGTGTCGGTACCAAGCTAAAGCTAGCGTTTAGCCTTAATCGTCATGACACCGTGGGAATCGATCTCGTGGCCATGAGTGTCAACGATATTTTGGTGCAAGGCGCAGAACCACTCTTTTTTCTTGATTACTTTGCCTGTGGTCGACTGGCGGTGGATACGGCCGCGGCGGTCGTTGGCGGCATTGCGAAAGGCTGTGAGGATTCTGGCTGCGCGTTGATCGGTGGAGAGACCGCGGAAATGCCGGGCATGTATCCCGATGGTGAGTATGACCTTGCGGGATTCGCAGTGGGGGCAGTGGAGCGGGATCAGATTCTGGATGGCAGTCGTGTACAGGCGGGCGACGTTCTGTTGGGACTGGCATCGAGCGGATTTCATAGCAATGGCTATTCACTGGTGCGAAAGGTCTTGGAGCATGCCTGCGGTGAGATCTCCGCTTCCGCACTTCAGAAGGTCTCCGTACCGGGCGCTGAAGCACCGCTTGCAGATTTGGTCATGGCACCCACGCGCTTGTATGTGAAGTCGATGCTGTCCGCACTCAGCCAGCATCGGGCTGCGATTAAAGCCATGGCGCATATCACTGGAGGCGGCCTTGTCGGTAATGTGCCGCGAGTGCTGCCGGAGTCCATGACCGCGGTCTTAGAGGAATCTTCCTGGACTATGCCGCCAGTCATGCGCTGGCTGCAGGCGCAGGGCAATGTGCCCCGCGATGAGATGCATCGGGTTTTTAACTGCGGCATCGGGATGGTTGTGGTTGTTCAGGCTGATCAGGCGGAGGTCGTTGCAGCCACGTTGACGGCACAGGGCGAGAAGGTCTATCGCATTGGCCAGACCCGTGCGCGACAGGGCGACGAGGCACAGACGATTGTTCAGTAGCCGCCGGTTGTTCTAGTTCCTTCTTTGCCGCCATTGCTCGTCGTCATCGACACCAACATTTTGTTGGATGTCTACGTCTTTCAGGATCCCGACGCGGCCGCATTATTAGCGCATATGAACACTGGAGAGATACTGCCGGTCGCGAGCGCCGAGACAAACGCCGAGTTTGCAGAAGTGATCTCTCGCGATAAGTTCGGGCTGTCGCCACAGGCGCAACAGGCTGCCATTTCCGACTGGACGCAGCGGGCATCAATGAAAGAGGCGTCACAGGTGACGCGCGCGCCGTGGCGCTGTAAGGATAAGGATGACCAGAAGTTTCTTGATCTTGCCTTCAGCATCAAGCCCTGTGTTCTGATCTCTAAAGATAAGCAGGTCCTTCGGTTTAAAAAGCGTGCCCAGCGAGAAGGGGTGCAGATCGTGGCAAGTTCCAAGCTGTGCGTGGCGTCGTCTGATGTGGTCTGACTAGAGTAGAGACTCTTTCTGACCATGGAGCGACACAATGCTGGACGAACAGTTGAAAGCCGTACGCGCAGACACCGAGCTTCTGATGCGAGACGCACAGAATCTTTTTCATGAGGCGAAGTCCCTGAGTGGCGAAAAGGCTGATGCCCTCCGCGCCCAGGGCGTGGCAATGTTGGACTCGGCCCTTGCCCAGGTTCAGCAGTTTCAGACCAAGGCGATTGAAAAGAGCAAGGCGGTCGCTACCGGTACGAATACCTATGTCCATGAGCATCCTTGGCGTGCGGTCGGCATTGCGGCTGTCGTCGGGGCCCTAGTGGGAATGCTGATTGCACGGAAGTAATCAGGACAGCGACACCTCTAGCACCACTCAGCATCGCCCGATGGGACTTTGGTCCGGAGTGCTGCAATTACTGAAGATCGCGATTCAACTGGCGATCAACCGGCTCGCACTGGCTTCACTGGAGATGGCCCTGTTACGCCGTGAGGTCGTTATCGCGCTATTGCTTGCTGGGCTTGGCGTATCCGCACTCGCGATTGGCAGTGTCGCACTGGCGTCACTTTTTGTGTTTCTCGTCTGGGAGGCCTGGGGGTGGCGTACTTTGTTATTGGTTGCCGCAGTCTATTTTTCGGCCGCTGGCGGATTACTCTTTCTGGCTAGGCGACGGATTACGAGGCTTCGAGCGCCTTAAGACACGCATCTTGGATTGCTGCTGGATTCGATGAGAAGGGGTCATGGAGTGCAATGTGGGGGAAGCTTCTTAGCCAGGTGATCTGGCGCTTTGCCAGCTGTCGTGTGGCGGCGATTCCTGCATCTATAAAGGCCTCAAAACCAATCTCGCCTTTTAGATGGTCCCATGCCTGGCGATAGCCCACACACCGCATGCTCGGGAGGTCAGGATGTAGCCGCGTGTCTTGCATAAGTCTTCGCACTTCATCGAGAAATCCGTCTTGGATCATCTGATGAAATCGATCGGCGATCCGGTCGTGAAGCTGCGCACGGTCCTCAGGCATGAGAGCAATCGTGGTCAATGTTTCAGCAAGAGGCGAGATCGTTCGTTCACCACTTTCTCTTATCAACTGCGACATCGGTTTGCCCGTGAACCGATAGAGCTCAAGCGCGCGCGAGATGCGTTGCGCATCATTGGGCTTTAACCGAGATGCCGTCTCGGGATCAATGGCATCAAGTGATGCGTGAAGGGCGGGCCAACCGCGCTCACGCGCCTCTTCCGCAATGGCATCGCGAATCGCAGCGGGGGCACTGGGAAGGTCATCAAGTCCTTCACGAAGGGTCTTGTAATAAAGCATCGTTCCCCCGACCAGCAGGGGCATCTTTCCTCGGGATCGGATATCCGCAACAGCCTGTTCAGCATCTTTCACAAAACGTGCCGCTGAATACGATTCAACAGGGTCGATGAGATCAATGAGATGGTGAGGGATCTCGGCCTGCTCACTGGGACTCGGTTTTGCGGTGCCGATGTCCATTCCGCGATAGACCAGCGCCGAGTCCATGCTGATGATCTCAACATCCCCCCGCTCGCGGGCAAGCCCCAGTGCTAGGGCAGATTTTCCGCTCGCGGTCGGCCCAAGAATACAGAGCATTTATTGGCCGCGCAGAAACAGTCGATCCAGCTCCGCAATCGAGAACTGAACCCAGGTGGGTCTGCCGTGATTGCATTGATCGGCTCGGTCGGTGCGTTCCATCTCCCGCAGCAAGGCGTTCATTTCCGGAATCGTTAGTTGACGATTGGCGCGCACCGCCGCGTGACAGGCCATGGTAGCCAGAATGTCGTTTCGCTGGGTTTCGATCGCCGAGGCGGATCCGAACCGCGACAACTCGGCAAGGGTGTCTCTCACTAAGGCGGTTGGATCGGCATCGGACAAGAGAACAGGGACGGCGCGAATCGCAATCTGTTGGTCGCCAAGAGGAGATAACTGAAATCCAAGTTGAAGCAGGGCATCCTCGTGTGCGGCCATCATCTCGAGTTCGAGCGCGCTGACGGACAACGCAATGGGCGACAGCAAGGTCTGACTCGCCATCATGCCCTGTGTGTCGGCCTGACGTTTCATCGTCTCGTAGACGATGCGCTCATGGGCTGCATGCATGTCGACCAGGATGAGGCCGTGTCGGTTCTGGGCCAAGATATAAATGCCGTGACACTGTGCCAGTGCAAATCCCAGCGGGTGATCGTCGTTGCCGGATATCGCCTGTAATGATTGGGCGCTCGTTGTCGCGGCGGGGAATCGGCTCTGCGTCGCAGCGGGCTCAGCGGCAAATAAGCCAGGGGACCATGACTGGTTCTGGGCCGGTGGAAACGACAGCGCCTGTGGCGCCATTGGCGCCCAGGCGGCCGTTGTACCCTGCGAGGGCTGTTGCCCCTCTGTCGATCGCGTTTGAATCGAGCTGGCCAGGGCATCTCGAAGTGCGCGCGAGACGGCCTGGTGGACCGCCTGGCTCTCACGAAAGCGAACCTCGCTTTTTGCGGGGTGCACATTCACATCGACGAATGTGGGATCGAGATCAAGCGCCAGCACAAAGGCGGGCTGACGATCACCATGTAAGACATCGGTATAGGCGCTGCGCACGGCGTGCATGAGCACACGGTCTCGCACGGCTCGACCATTGACGTAGAAATACTGATCATCGGCACGTGTCCGTGACTGGGTTGGGGCTGCGAGCCACGCACGAATCCGCATGGGGCCTGCTTGTACATCAACCCGACGAAGGTCTGCTGCCTCGATCGCCAGTCCTTGCAGAATCCTGCTGTCTGCATCGCCTGCGGGATAACGAAGAATGGCACGGCCTTGGTGACTGAGCAGCCAGCTAATCTCTGGTCGAATCAGTGCGATTCTTGTGATGGCCTCTCGGCAGTGACTGAGTTCTGTTGCCGCAGACTTGAGAAATCGCTTTCGTGCTGGCACTTGATCAAATAGCCCAGCGACTTCGATGTGGGTGCCCGTTGGTCCCGAGGCAGGAGATGTCGCCCACCGACCTTGATGGTTATCGATGCGCATCGCATGCGGCGCATCTGCAGTCTTACTCGTGATCGCCATCCGGGAGACGGACCCAATCGCCGCCAGCGCCTCACCGCGAAAACCATGCGTGAGGACCTGGGCCAGTTCATCGAGCGAGGCGATCTTACTGGTCGCATGTCGCTCGACAGCGAGGGGTAGTTCCTCGGGGGGGATGCCAGACCCGTCATCTCGGATTCGAATACTCCGTATGCCGCCATCATCAAGCTCCACCGCAATCGACTGCGCGCCGGCATCGATCGCGTTCTCTAAAAGTTCTTTGACAACGGATGCGGGACGCTCAACGACCTCTCCAGCAGCGATCTGGCTAATTAAGGCATCAGGAAGAAGACGAATGGGCATGACAGGTCTTGGAAAAGCGGTTCAGCCAAGAGCCTACATCATGCGCGACTTTGCCAGCGGGGGGTTTGCCCGGAAATAGCGACGAATGCCCGCGAGGAGGGCCTGGGCCATTTGCTCCTGGTAGTCCTCGTCTTTGAGCTTAGCTTCCTCATCCGGGTTGCTGATAAAGGCTGTCTCCACCAGCACGGATGGAATCTCGGGCGCCCGTAGCACTGCGAATCCAGCCTGCTCGACCTGGGCCTTGTGGAGGGTGTTGATATCTCGAATCTCTCGCAGCATCGCGCGACCGAGCCTCAAGGAGTCTTTGATCTGGGCGGTCGTCGACATATCCAGAAGAACTTCTGCGACCGCTCGTTCTTTGTGACGAATATTGAGTCCGCCCACGAGGTCAGCGCTATTTTCTTTATTGGCCATCCAACGGGCAGCGGCACTCGATGCCCCTTTTTGAGATAGCGCGTAGATGGAGGATCCACGGGCGGTCGGTGATATCCAGGCGTCGGCATGAATGGAGATAAAGAGATCTGCCTGAACGCGTCTGGCACGCTGCACGCGAATATGAAGCGGCACAAAATAGTCACCGTCACGGGTGAGATAAGCACGCATATTGGGTTCGTCATCGACGATGCGTTTGAGACGACGCGCAATGCTTAAGACGATGTTTTTTTCAAACGTTCCGCCTTTACCGATCGCGCCAGGATCCTCTCCGCCATGTCCAGCGTCCAGCGCAATGGTAACGAGTCGATCGACGACTGGTTTGCGATCCCTTGGTGCTGCCGGAGCGTCTGGATCCGAAAGACTCGGCGCTCGAGCGACGGATGGCGGTGTCGCCTGTTGGGATTTCTCATAAGACGCGAGAAACCGCATGAGAGGGTCGTCATCGACGGCTGAGAATAGATCAATCACCAGACGATTCTGATATTGCGCAATCGCAGGAAGACTGAATACCTCAGGCCGAATCTCCTGCTTAAGATCAAAAACGATTCGGACCGTCTTCGCCTGGTACTGCGCCACGCGCACCTGTTGAATATACGGGTCTGTTGGGGCGATTCGCGCCGTTAACTCGTTAAGCGTTCCCGTCAGCGTCGCATCTTCAAGGTCGATGACAAACCGCCGTGGGTTCTCAAGCGTCCGAGTGCTGTATCGCAGGGTCTCTGTTTTGTGCTCAAGGGTAATCCGGGTGTAGTCGCGACTTGGCCAGACACGAACCGCGAGAATCTCTGCCGCAGCAACGGCTGTTGTTCGAAGGCCAATCAATAACGTTGCTCCCGTGGACAGCAACAGGGAACGCCGTTGTAAGGACTGAGGCGTCTTGGCCATCGTGTCTTATGACTGCGGCAGAAATGGACCGATGGACTGCTTCCATGCACCTAGCCCGGAAGTCAGGTCGAGTCCTTGCGCAGGATGGTGGATCTGCACATGCAGTTGTCGCGGCCCCTCTGCCTGATCGGGGTCTTCCCAATCAATCCAGACCTCAATGTGTGGGGAAGGAAGTCCTGCGGCGTGCTCTGGCCACTCGATGA
>JBDLRA010000197.1:0-10843 GCA_039800285.1 Pseudomonadota bacterium | reverse complement strand
GTCTTTGAGGGGCAGACGACGGGAGCGCCGATCGCGCTGCTCATTCGTAACCAGGATCAGCGCAGTAAAGACTACAGCGAGATTAAAGACACCTTTCGACCTGGGCATGCTGACTATACCTATTGGCACAAATACGGAATTCGTGACTATCGGGGTGGTGGCCGCTCGTCTGCACGTGAGACAGCGGTGCGAGTCGCAGCCGGCGCAATTGCAAAGAAGTGGCTGAAAGAAAAATTCAATATCGAGATCGTCGGCCACATGACCCAGCTGGGTGAGCTTCGAATTAAGTTCGAAGATCTGTCAGAGATTCCAAACAATCCATTTTTCGCCGCCAATAAATCTCAGATCCCAGACCTGGAGTCCTATATGGATGCGCTTCGTCGTGCGGGGGACTCTTGCGGCGCACGCCTAGAAGTTACGGCGAACAACGTTCCCGTGGGTTGGGGCGAGCCGGTCTATGACCGTCTAGATGCAGACATCGCTTACGCCATGATGGGAATTAATGCGGTAAAAGGCGTTGAGATCGGCTCTGGGTTTGACTCAGTTGCCCAACGCGGTTCCGACCATGGGGATGAGCTGACCATAGATGGGTTTGTGACCAATCATGCCGGCGGTGTGCTCGGAGGAATCTCAACCGGGCAGCCGATTCGGGTCTCGATTGCGATTAAGCCGACGTCCAGCATTCGAATTCCGCGTCGATCAATTGATCTGGATGGCCGTGCTGTTGAAGTGGAGACCCTTGGCCGTCACGACCCTTGCGTTGGCATTCGTGCAACGCCGATTGCAGAAGCAATGCTGGCACTCGTGTTGATAGACCATGCACTTCGTCATCGTGCACAGAATGCAGACGTCAAGGTATCCACGCCAGTGATCCCTGGGACTGTTCGCAAGAATCGCTAGAACAGAAAAACTGCTGTTTCTTTGAAGCCGACGTCTCGAATCTCCCTCTTTTTTGGGGCGTACTTTGCGTACGTCGGGCTTTTTGCCCCTTACCTATCCCTCTGGCTTAACGGCCGGGGCTTTTCTCCCAGTGAAATTGGGGTCCTGATTTCACCCCTGCAGTGGTCTCGTGTGATCGGTCCGCCTACCTGGGGATGGATGGCGGATCATGCGGAAGGCCGCCACGGCGTTGCGCGACTCATTCAGATCTCTGCGGTGCTTGCTGTGCTGAGCAGCCTCTTGCTCCTGTTTGAGCTGGGTTTCTGGGGAATTTTCCTCGTTCTGAGTCTCATGAGTTTTTTCCTAAGCGGTCAGGTGCCAATTGCCGAGTCCATGGCGATGCAGGCAACCAAGGGCAATCTGCGCCAGTACGGCACGATGCGGATCTGGGGGTCTCTTGGGTTTATCGCAGCCGTGATGGCTGCAGGCCCCTGGTTTGACTGGGTTGGAATTGGCTGGCTTCCGGTCACCCTAAGCCTAAGTCTATTCATCGTGATGGTGGTGACGTTTAAGTTGCCGCATCGAGAGGTGCATGATCTGTCGCCTGCGCCAGCACGTGTTCGTGACATGTTGCGAGAAAAACGAATTCAGCATTTTCTTGTCGCGTCTTTTCTGATGTTGCTCGCGCATGCGCCGCTCTACACACTATTTTCGTTGTGGCTTTTTGAGCAGGGATTCAGTCGGACTGAAATCGGTGTTCTTTGGGCTCTCGGTGTTGTCGCGGAGATCGCGATGTTTCGCGTGCAGCACAAGGTTTTTGAGCGATTCTCTGTGGGTCAGTGCTGGTCTGTAGCCTATGTTGTAACGGCCATTCGATTCTTGATGATCGCGTTTTCGGGTGGGTCGGTCGTCGTCATCGTTCTTGCGCAGTTACTGCACGCCGTGACTTTCGGCCTGCATCACAGTGCCAGCATGTCACTTATCAGGGACTGGTTTCCGGCGCAGGCCCAGGCAAGAGGTCAGGCCTTTTACACGATGGCGGCCTATGGCTTTGGGGGCTCTCTTGGTGGAATCGCCTCGGGCTGGATCTGGGAGGCGGTCTCACCAGAATCAAGTTTTGTGTTTTCAGCGATTGCTGCGGTGGCTGGTTTTGGCGTGACTTTTCTGGCGATGAGGGCTTCAAAACCAGCAGAAAGTGCCATTCACGGGTCGAAATAGCAGCTCAGACGGGCATAATTGAGGGTTTCTTGAAAACCCTTAGGAATACGACTATGGCCGGCCGCACGCTATACGACAAGCTCTGGGAAGAGCACGTTGTCCATCAAGAGCAGGATGGCACCTGCTTGATCTACATCGATCGTCACCTTGTTCACGAAGTGACGAGCCCGCAGGCCTTTGAAGGCCTGGAGATGGCCAACCGTCCTTTGTGGCGAAATGATGCCAACCTAGCGGTGGTTGATCACAATGTCCCGACAACGGATCGTTCCAAAGGCATCAGTGATCCCGTATCGCGGCTGCAGGTCGAAACACTTGATCTGAATGTTAAAAAATTTAACCTGACCTACTTTGATATCAACGATAAGCGTCAGGGTATTGTTCATGTCATTGGACCTGAGCAGGGCGCGACGCTTCCGGGCATGACGGTGGTCTGTGGTGATTCGCATACCAGCACGCACGGTGCCTTTGCCTGTCTTGCCATGGGTATTGGTACTTCTGAAGTCGAGCACGTCTTGGGGACCCAGTGTCTACTGCTCAAGAAAGCCAAACGCATGCTGGTGAAGGTCGAAGGTAAGCTGGGTGCTGATCTTTCGGGCAAGGACATCGTGCTTGCGGTGATCGGAAAGATCGGTACCGCGGGCGGCACAGGCTATGCCATTGAGTTTGCAGGCAGTGCCATTCGTGACCTGACGATGGAAGGTCGGATGACGGTCTGCAATATGGCGATTGAGGCGGGTGCCCGCGCCGGTATGGTTGCAGTCGACGACAAGACGCTGGCCTACATTAAGGATCGCCCATTAACACCGAAGGGTGCTCAATGGGACCAGGCAGTTGCCTACTGGAAGACGCTGCACTCGGATGCGGATGCAGTCTTTGATCAGGTTGTCGAGATTGATGCGGCATCGATTCAGCCCCAGGTGACCTGGGGAACCTCCCCCGAGATGGTACTTCCGGTGTCGGCCACCGTGCCTGATCCTGCCAAGGAGTCTGATCCTTTCAAGCGGGAAGGGATGGAGCGTGCGCTGGCCTATATGGACCTGCGTGCCAACATGCCGATCACGGATATCAAGGTGGATAAGGTCTTTATCGGATCGTGCACTAACTCCCGAATTGAAGATCTGCGCGCTGCGGCTGAAGTGATTAAGGGTCGCAAAAAGGCCTCAAACGTAAGCCTTGCGCTCGTTGTGCCTGGCTCTGGCCTGGTGAAGGCGCAGGCCGAGCAGGAAGGGCTCGACAAGATTTTTAAAGAGGCGGGGTTCGAATGGCGTGAGCCCGGTTGTTCGATGTGTCTGGCGATGAACGCCGACCGTCTTCAGGCCGGTGAGCGGTGTGCATCTACCTCGAACCGAAACTTCGAGGGCCGTCAGGGTGCGGGTGGAAGAACCCACCTAGTATCCCCCGCGATGGCGGCAGCGGCAGCACTCGCAGGCCATTTCGTTGACGTTCGTCAGTTCTAAGGAAAGCCAACATGAAACCATTAAATCAACACCAGGGCATTGTGGCGCCGATGGATCGTGCGAATGTCGATACGGATGCCATTATTCCAAAGCAGTTTCTAAAGTCCATCAAGCGTAGCGGCTTTGGACCGCACCTCTTTGACGCATGGCGTTATGAGGACGAAGGCCAACCCGGTGTGGACTGCTCCAAGCGCCCATTGCGTAAAGATTTCGTCTTGAACCAGCCGCGTTATAAGGGGGCAAGCATTCTCGTGGCGCGTCGTAATTTCGGCTGCGGATCCAGCCGCGAGCACGCGCCCTGGGCGCTCGAAGACTATGGCTTTCGGGTGGTCATTGCACCTTCCTACGCTGACATTTTCTTTAATAACTGCTTTAAGAATGGTGTCCTTCCAATCGTGCTTTCTGAGGATGATGTCGAGCAGATTTTTCAGATGATTGCCGCAAACGAGGGCTTCGAGCTGAAGGTAGACCTTCCTGCGCAGACGGTATCAAGCGTTGACGGAAAGTTTTCTCGAAAGTTTGATGTGGAACCTTTCCGTAAGCATTGTCTGATCAATGGCTTGGATGATATTGGGCTAACACTTCAGCACGCTGACAAGATCAAGTCCTATGAGACGAAGCGTCTTGCTGAGAAGCCGTGGCTGGCTGTAGACATGCACGCGGTCATGGATCGCTGATTCGGAGAGAGCCTGGTTATGTCAAAGCAGTTAAACATCGCGGTGCTTGCAGGCGATGGCATCGGTCCAGAAATTACGGCGCAGGCGGTACGAGCGCTTGAGCAGCTCTCTGCCGAGGGGCACTTCGGCCTTAGTTTCGAGTCTGCGCCGGTCGGTGGGGCGGGCTATCGTGCCAGTGGTGTGCCGCTTCCCGAGGCGACGCTTCGCCTTGCAAAATCGGCAGATGCGATTTTGTTTGGTGCGGTCGGGGACTTTAGTCTGGACACCTTGCCACGTGAGCTACGACCAGAGCAGGCCATTCTCGGGCTTCGCAAAGAACTCGAGCTCTTTGCGAACTTGAGACCTGCGACGATTTTTCCGGAGCTTGCAGGCGCGTCCACACTCAAGCCAGAAGTTGTCTCCGGCATGGACATCATGATCATCCGTGAGCTTACTGGCGATATTTATTTCGGAAAGCCGCGCGGCATTCGCGTCCTAGAAAATGGAGAACGCGAGGGCTTTGACACCATGATCTACCGCGAAAGTGAGATCTCGCGTATTGGTCACGTAGCCTTTCAGACAGCGCGTAAACGTGGCAAACGTCTGTGTTCAGTCGATAAGGCCAATGTGCTGGAAACGACCCAGCTTTGGCGAGATGTGATGACCGCGATGGCATCGGAGTATCCAGATGTTGAGCTTTCGCACATGTATGTTGATAACGCGGCGATGCAGCTCTTAAAAAACCCTAAGCAGTTTGATGTCATGGTCACCGGCAACATGTTCGGGGACATTTTGTCGGATGAGGCCTCGATGCTCACGGGTTCGATTGGCATGCTGCCGTCAGCCTCACTGGACGCAAACAACAAGGGGTTGTATGAGCCCATCCATGGCTCAGCTCCCGACATCGCTGGCAAGAACCTGGCGAACCCCCTGGCGACGATTCTGTCTGCGGCGATGATGCTGCGCTACACCTTTGGCCTTGCGCAGGCGGCTGATCGTCTTGAGGGAGCAGTGAAGGCAACGCTCGCCTCGGGGGCTGCCACTGCAGATATCTATCGGGATAGCTGTCGACGTGTCGGTACCCAAGAGATGGGCGATGCGGTGATTTCGGCGCTCAGAGTGACAAAATAATTTGTGAAAGTGATGAAGAGAGAAGCTTGATGGCAAAGCGAGTGGGATTAGTCGGTTGGCGGGGGATGGTGGGTTCTGTCCTGATGCAGCGGATGCAGCAGGAGCAGGATTTCGCGTTGATCAACCCTGTATTTTTTAGCACCTCGAATGCGGGTGGTTCCGCCCCAGCGTTTGCAAAGTCCAACGAACCGTTACGGTCGGCGATGGATGTCGACGCCTTAAAGGCGATGGATATCGTAATCACCTGCCAGGGCGGTGACTACACCAAAGAGATCTATCCCAAGCTTCGTGCTGCCGGATGGGACGGCCACTGGATCGATGCCGCGTCGTCGCTTCGCATGGAAAAAGAATCCGTGATCATTCTGGACCCCGTGAACCGTTCGGTGATCGACCAGGCGTTGGCCAACGGGGGGCGTGACTGGATTGGTGGAAACTGCACCGTGAGCCTGATGCTCATGGCGTTGGGAGGCTTGTTTAAGGCGGGCCTAGTGGAGTGGGTCAGTGCCATGACCTATCAGGCAGCCTCTGGTGCGGGTGCTCAGAATATGCGGGAACTGCTTGCCCAGATGGGGAAGCTGCACCGGCTCGTTGAAGCGGAGCTCGCTGACCCGATCTCGGCGATTCTCGATATCGACCGAAAGGTTAGTGACGCTCTTCGACAGCGTGCACTGCCTGTCGATAACTTCCGCGGAGTCCCACTCGCAGGCAGCCTCATTCCTTGGATTGATGTGCCGGTTGAGCATGGCCAGAGCAAGGAAGAATGGAAGGGCGGCGCAGAGTGCAACAAGATTCTTGGGCTTCCGCCCTTCCGCTCGCCGGGCTCGATCCCGATTGATGGCCTTTGTGTTCGTATCGGTGCGATGCGTTGCCACTCCCAGGCGCTCACCGTGAAGATGAAAAAAGATGTCCCCATGGACGAGATCACGGACATGCTCTCGAAAGCGAATGACTGGGTTCGTGTCATTCCGAATGAACGCGAGCGTTCTGAACGGGAGCTTACGCCAGCAGCTGTCAGCGGCACCATGACGGTGCCGGTAGGGCGTCTTCACAAGATGGCAATGGGCCCTGAGTACCTCGCGGCCTTTACGGTTGGCGACCAGTTGCTCTGGGGTGCCGCGGAGCCACTTCGTCGGATGCTGCGTATCCTGCTTGAACGATAGACCCGAGGCTGCCGTCACCGAATGACCAGACTCGCACTTGGCATTGAATATGACGGCACGGACTGGAACGGCTGGCAGACCCAGCCCGGAGGCAAAACCATTCAGGACGCGCTTGAGCGCGCGTTAAAGTCGTTTACTGAAGCGGACCATCCAACCATTTGCGCGGGCAGAACAGACGCAGGCGTTCTTGCCCGCGGGCAGTTGGTGCATATCGACACATCCATTGAGCGTCTAGATTGGAGTTGGGTACGAGGACTCAATGCCTTGCTTCCAGCCAGCATCGCTATCCGATGGGCGCAACCAGTTTCCGATGATTTTCATGCGCGGTTTTCGGCGACGGCCCGCGAATATAGCTACCGGATTTTTCATTCCCCGACGCGAAGCCCCATGGAGGATCGATTCTCAACCTGGTTCTATCGGCCACTTGATATTGAAGCCATGCGTCAGGCGGCGAGACTTTTGATTGGCAGGCATGACTTCAGTGCATTTCGATCCTCTGAGTGTCAGGCGGCGTCACCCATTCGAGATCTGATGATCTGTGCCATTGAAACCCAAGGCCAGACCATCACCCTACGGCTGAAGGCCAATGCTTTTTTGCACCACATGGTTCGAAATATCGTGGGATCTATTGTCGAAGTCGGCCGAGGTGCGCAGCCTGTCAACTGGCTCTCAGACGTGCTGGCTTCCGGTGATCGTCGTCTTGCGGCACGTACTTTTCCAGCAGAAGGGCTCTGCCTTGAGCGAGTCGAGTACGATTCATCTCTTCTATGCGAACCCGAATCAAAATTTGTGGACTGACCCGTGAGGGAGATGTTGATGCTGCGATTGACGCGGGAGTCGACGCCCTTGGGTTTGTGTTTTACCGCCAAAGCCCTCGTGCGGTCTTACCGGATCGGGCAAGGGCGCTTGTTCGACGCATGCCAGCCTGGGTAGCCAGTGTTGGCCTTTTTGTGAATGCGTCCAAAGACGAGATTCTGCGAACGGCCGATCTAGTCGGTCTCTCCCATATTCAGCTACACGGCGATGAGACGGCGCAAGACTGCCAGGGGCTTGGTCGGCCAGTGATTAAGGCGATCCGTGTCCGGGCCACGGCCGATGAGCAGTCTTTGGAAATGGAAGCCAGCCGAATTCGGGGGTTGGTGGCCGAGTTCTCGGACTGTCAGGCGGTGTTACTCGACGCCGATAGCGCGGGTTTTGGAGGAAGTGGCCATGCCTTTGACTGGGCGGTGGTTGATCGTGCCGGTCTAGGCAGAGGGGCTTCGAAAGCCCCGTCAAATGGGGCTGCCTGGGTGCTCTCCGGGGGGCTAGAATCAGGGTCTGTTGGGCAGTCGATTCTCCGGCTCCGCCCCCCCTGTGTGGATGTCAGTAGTGGGGTTGAGCGTCTTGAGGGTGGGCGACCCGTTAAGGGGGAAAAAGACGCCCTAAGGATCGGCGCTTTTGTGAATGCCGTGCGTCTTGCTGACGAAACTACGACCTAGAAAAAGATCATGAAACCGAACGAACTACCGCAGTCAGAACGAGACTATCACTACCCCGACCCCAAAGGCCACTTTGGTCCTTATGGAGGGAGTTTCGTCTCCGAGACTCTGACGTTAGCGTTAGAGGAACTGCGCGAGGCTTATGCCCACTACCAGCAGGATCCTGACTTCCTGGAAGAGTTTCATCGTGAACTCAAACATTTCGTTGGCCGCCCCAGCCCGATCTATCACGCCAAGCGTTGGTCAGAGATGCTTGGTGGCGCCCAGATCTACTTCAAGCGTGAGGACTTAAACCACACCGGGGCTCATAAAGTAAACAATACGATCGGTCAGGCATTACTAGCCAAGCGCATGGGCAAGCCTCGCGTGATTGCCGAGACCGGAGCAGGGCAGCATGGCGTTGCCTCCGCGACGGTGGCGGCGCGATTTGGAATGGAGTGCGTGGTCTACATGGGGGCAACCGATGTCGCCCGTCAGGCCGCAAACGTCTACCGCATGAAGCTCTTGGGGGCGACCGTCGTTCCCGTAGAGAGTGGCTCACGCACCTTGAAAGACGCCTTAAATGAGGCCATGCGTGACTGGGTCACGAACATCGATACAACGTACTACATCATTGGTACCGTTGCTGGTCCGCATCCTTATCCCATGATGGTCCGCGACTTTAACTCTGTCGTCGGGAAGGAGTGTCTCTGGCAGATGCCAGAGCTCGTGGGTCGTCAGCCCGACATGATCGTGGCCTGTGTGGGTGGCGGCAGTAACGCCATGGGGATCTTCTATGACTACATTGGTATTCCCGGCGTGTCGCTTGTTGGTGTTGAGGCAGCAGGCGAGGGTATAGAAACCGGCCGACACGCAGCAACGCTTTCTGCAGGAACCCCGGGGGTGCTGCACGGTAATCGAACTTATCTGATGCAGGATGAGAACGGCCAGATCACCGAGACGCACTCCGTCTCTGCGGGTCTGGACTATCCCGGGGTCGGTCCCGAGCACTCTTGGCTGAAAGACTCCGGGCGTGCCCAGTATCAGTCGATTACTGACAACGAAGCACTAGAGGCTTTCCATACCTGCTGCCGGATCGAGGGCATTATTCCTGCACTTGAGACAAGTCATGCCCTGGCCTACGCCGCCAAAGTGGCACCGTCGTTGCCAAAGGACAAGATCATCCTGGTCAATCTCTCGGGCCGTGGCGATAAAGACATGCATACCGTCGCTGAGCAGAGCGGCATTCGTTTTTAGAGAAAGATTCTGAGTGTCTCGACTCAAAGCAACCTTCGATCTCCTCAAGGCCCAAGGAAAGACGGCCTTGATTCCCTATCTCACAGCCGGTGACCCTTCTCGCGAGACCGCCGTAACGCTCATGCACACCATGGTGAAAAATGGCGCAGATGTCCTGGAGATGGGCGTGCCGTTCTCGGATCCGATGGCCGATGGCCCAGTGATTCAGCGTGCCAGTGAACGTGCGCTTGCACGACAAGTCTCGCTTCATGACTGCCTTGGCTGGGTTGCGGAATTTCGCAAGACAGATAACAAGACCCCGATTGTGCTCATGGGCTACGCCAATCCGATTGAGCGATTTGGTGTGGAGGCATTTGTTAGCCAGGCGAAAGCGGCAGGCGTTGATGGCACGATTGTGGTGGACTATCCCCCAGAAGAGTGTGAGACCTTCAGTCAACTGATGAAGTCGGCCGAGATGGATCCTATTTTTCTGCTCGCGCCGACCTCTAGCGAGTCGCGCATGCAGGACGTTGCTCGGTTGGGATCGGGTTATCTGTATTACGTGTCGCTTCGCGGCGTAACGGGGGCTGGCAATATTGATACCGCTGCGGTTGCTGAGCGCGTCAACCTTATCCGTCGGTACACCGATATGCCGATTGGCGTTGGATTTGGCATCAGTGATGCTCTGTCTGCCGTATCAGTCGCAGAGGCGGCTGATGCAGTCGTGATTGGTAGTGCCATCATTCGGCTGATGGAAGAAGCAGAAAAGTTAGGTCAGGCGCCGCTTGAAAAAGCGGGCGCCTTCATGGCGGGTATTCGATCGGCACTTGATGCAATGCCTGCAAAACGGTCCACGGAGGTAGCATGAGCTGGATTGACAAGATCCTTCCCCCCAAAATTCAGCGCAACGAGGGTCCGCGTCGAAGCGTTCCAGAGGGTCTGTGGCTGAAGTGTCCGGCCTGTGAATCAGTCCTCTACCGGACTGATCTTGAGAGTAATCAGCAGGTCTGCCCAAAGTGTGACCATCATCTGCGGATTCGTGCTCGTGAGCGGCTGGATCATCTGCTCGATCCACAGGGTCGCTATGAGATCGGCCAGGAAGTTCTGCCAGTGGATACGCTGAAGTTTAAAGATAGCCGCAAATATCCAGAACGTCTCACCGAGGCCATGGAGCAGACTGGCGAGACCGATGCGCTCATTGCGATGGGTGGGTCGATTAAGTCGGTTCCAGTCGTTGTCGCCTGCTTTGAGTTTGAGTTTATGGGCGGATCGATGGGATCGGTTGTCGGTGAGCGGTTTGTTCGTGCTGCGGAGATGGCGCTCGAGCAAAAACTTCCTTTCATCAGTATTGCAGCCAGTGGTGGCGCACGAATGCAGGAAGGGTTGCTGTCACTGATGCAGATGGCCCGTACGACCGCAGTGTTGCAGCGACTCGCCGAGGTCAAGCTACCATATATCTCGGTGCTAACCGACCCAACAATGGGTGGGGTCTCCGCGAGCTTTGCCTTTCTTGGGGATGTCGTTATTGCGGAGCCAAAGGCCCTTGTTGGATTCGCAGGCCCACGAGTGATTGAGCAGACCGTGCGTGAAAAATTGCCCCCAGGATTTCAGCGGGCAGAGTTTCTCCTAGAAAAGGGTGCAGTCGATCG
>JBDLRA010000196.1:0-5428 GCA_039800285.1 Pseudomonadota bacterium | reverse complement strand
GCTGCACTGTATTTCGTTGGGCGTTCGGAGACGCGCAGTCGATGGATGTGGATTGGCGGCATCGGCACGGGACTGATGGTGGCTGCCGCCTGGGCAATGAGTCAGTGGGTCGCGAAGAACTCGTTCGAAGCCATTCAGATTCAAGGCATCACCTTTAGCGGGCCCTCGGCAGAATGGCTCATGCGTGTCCTTGCAAAGCCAGCGCCAGCGATCGGGTTTGAGTTCGGCATGCTTCCTGGCGTGTTCATTGGATCTTTGTTCGGTGCCTGGGTGGGGCGAGATCTCAAGCTAGAGGGGTTCGGCGGTGGCTACACCATGCCTCGCTATATTGTTGGCGCCATTCTGATGGGCTTCGGGTCCATGCTTGCCGGGGGTTGTGCGGTGGGCGCAGGGATGACCGGTGGTTCCATTTTTGCGGTGACGGCCTGGTTGAGTCTGCTCGGAATGTGGGTTGGCGCAGGGCTGACGGATCGCCTTGTCGACAATCGCCCAACACAGGTGGCAGCGACGCAATCCCCATCGCCAGTGGCTCACGGCACAGCGCCAGGCATCGCGCCTTAAAACTCGGATTCTTGATACGTGTCAACAAAGATTGACACGTGTTTTGATACTTTGGATAGACACATTAATAGCGCCAAGTGTCCGGTGCAAAGGACTGTCTATGCGAATCGTTCTCATCCATCCCAACTATCACTCCGGTGGCGCTGAAATTGCCGGCAACTGGCCTCCTGCCTGGGTTGCGTACCTTACGGGTTATCTGAAGTCGGGTGGTTACACCGACATTACCTTTATTGATGCCATGACCCACAACCTCGAGGAGGACGTGGTGCGGGCCAAGCTCGCGGAACTGAAACCCGATGTTGTCGGCGCAACAGCGATCACACCGGCAATTTACAAGGCCGAACGCATTCTGCAGGTTGCAAAGGAAGTAAACCCTGACGTGGTGACAGTGCTTGGCGGTATCCACGCAACCTTTATGTATCCGCAGGTCCTGAAAGAGGCGCCTTGGATTGATGCGATTGTCCGTGGCGAAGGCGAGCAGATCTTCTTGAATTTTGTGCGTGCAGTCGACGACGGAAGCTGGGCGAAAGATCACAACTGTGTGCGCGGGATTGCCTACGCGAAGCCCGATGGTCAGGTCGTTGCCACGGCCGCGGAGCCAACGATTGAGGATCTGGATAAGGTCAAACCAGACTGGAGCATCCTCGATTGGGAGAAGTACATCTACATTCCGATGAATACGCGGGTCGCTATTCCGAACTTCGCGCGAGGCTGTCCGTTTACCTGCACGTTCTGCAGTCAATGGAAATTCTGGCGAGATTATCGGATTCGTGACCCCAAGAAGGTTGTCGATGAGATAGAAGATTTGGTGAAAAACCATGGTGTTGGGTTTTTCATTCTTGCGGACGAAGAGCCAACGATTCATCGCAAGAAATTTATCCAGTTCTGCCAGGAACTGATCGACCGAGATCTTGGCATTCTCTGGGGAATCAACACTCGCGTTAACGACATTCTCCGCGACGAAAAGCTGCTGCCGATGTTCCGCAAGGCGGGGCTGATTCACGTCTCTCTCGGTACCGAGGCGGCGGCGCAGCTGAAGCTCGACCGTTTCAACAAAGAAACCACGATTGCCCAGAATAAGAAGGCGATCCAGCTCTTGCGGGATGCTGGCATCGTGACGGAAGCGCAGTTTATTGTGGGTCTTGAAAACGAGACGAAAGAGACGTTGGAAGAGACCTATCGCATGACCTTGGACTGGAACCCCGATATGGCGAACTGGGCGATGTATACGCCTTGGCCATTCAGTGATCTCTTTCAGGAACTGGGTGACAAAGTCGAGGTCTTTGACTTCGAGAAATACAACTTTGTCACACCGATCATGAAACCCGAATCCATGGATCGTGGTGAGCTATTGGATGGCGTGATGGCGAACTATCGCCGCTTCTTCATGCGCAAGACCTTCTTGCACTATCCGTGGACACGAGATAAGACACGTCGTAAGTATCTGATGGGCTGTCTCAAGGCCTTTTTAAAAAGTAGTTTTGAGCGCAAGTTCTACGACCTTGGGCGTGTGGGTTATTGGGGTCCGCAGAGTACAAAGAAGGTGGATTTCGCTTTTGACACCTCCCGCACGATGTCGCCTGGCCCCTCCAGTGTGGCCAGTGATGATGGCTGGGTCACGATGCATGGACCAAAAATTGAGCACAAACGTCGCCAAGGTGAATTGAATGCAGCGCTAGCCTGTGGCGGCGGTGTCGAGCAGCTGAGCGAGGCCGAGATGGATGCCGTCTTGGCAGGCAAACGGCTGCAAGACACGCCAGAAGATGAGGCTGCCTCTGTCTCCTGACAGTGACCGGATTGGTCCAAATGCGATTACACAGGTGATCGCTGCACTTGAGGATCGTGTCGGCTTAGCGACTACGCGATCCTGCTTTGAAGCTGCTGGACTGATCTGTTATCTCGATGCACCACCAGAGACCATGGTCTCAGAGCGTCACGTGGCAATGTTGCAGGCGACTCTTCGAGAGGTTTTGGGCCCGGCGTTGGCCCATGCAGTCTCGCGAGATGCTGGCACCCGGACCGGTGACTATCTCTTAGCGAATCGGATTCCGAAAGCCGCACAACGGGTCTTACGTTGGCTTCCAGCGCAGTGGGCTGCACGCATCTTGGCGCGGGCGATTACGCGTCATGCCTGGACATTTGCGGGGACTGGGCAGTTCTCGTTTAAACCAGGGTTTCCGTTTGTGTTTGAAATTCAGCACAACCCGCTGTGCAGGATGATTTGTGCCGAGGAATCCGTCTGCGATTTTTATACCGCGACCTTCGAGCGAATCTTTTCTGTGCTCGTGCACCCCAGTGCTAGAGTCGTCGAGACGGCCTGCGAATCAGCTGGCGCCCGGGCCTGCGTCTTCGAAATCGTCTGGTAGCCAGTCGGAAATTCGTTCGAGTCGTCGCACACAGTCGGACTCTGCGAGCAAGGCCGCCTTCTCATCAGCCGGTAAAGGGAGCAGATCAGCCCAGCGATTGGCGACCCATCCTGCCTCCTTCATGCGGTAGGGCTCTCGAAACGGTAGACGGTCTTCGAGGTTGTTATCGATTGCGTGTTGAATCAGGGCGTTTAACCGATCCGCAAGCGACTGGTAATCCGCGGGCACTGGCGCAACGGGATCAGCGGGAAGGCGGGTGATCTCTCCGGACCAGAGTCCATATGCACCGCGACTATGTTCCCCAAGATGGAATCGTTGGGATCCGCGAATCGTGATGGACAGCACTGCGGGCTGCACCTGAGAGACGGACAGTAGTTCGGCGAGGCATCCCCAAGGGTGCAGCTGCTCGATCTCACCCGCTTTTTGCACTTCGCTTCCTGCACGAAGGGGAACGACACCAAATGCAATACCCTCTTGTTGGCAGCGCTTTACCAGGTGAAGGTAGCGGACCTCAAAAATGGTGAGGTTGAGCACACTGTCTGGAAATAAGCCTTGAGACAGTGGAAAGAGCGGTGTGATTGCGAATGCTTTCGTCGACATAACCGAGATTCTAGTGGCTACGTCGTTTGCTCGGTTTGCTCGACTTCGGAATCGGAAGGGGGAGAGCAGTCTTGTACTTCACCTGTTTGAGCGCAAAACTGGATTTAATATTTTTAATGCCTGGAATCTTGGTCAGGTGATTCAGGATAAAAAGCTCAAGTGCCTGAATGTCCGGAACAACGAGTCGCAGCAGATAGTCTTCATCGCCGGTCATCAGGTAGACCTCCATGACCTCATCGAAATCGAGCACGGCCTTCTCGAACCGCTCGAGGGATGCGGCTTCTTGTTTCTCCAGGGCAACGCGAACAAAGACATTGAGCTTTAGGCCGAGCGCCTGAGGGTCGACCAGTGCGACGAGTCGCTCGATCACGCCTGCCTGTTCGAGTCGTTTGACCCGTGCCAATGTTGGCGAGGGGGAGAGGTTGATGCGCTCGGCAAGCGCGAGGTTTGACAGCCCCGCATCCTGCTGGAGCGCCTGGAGAATTCGAAGGTCGGTGAGATCGAGAGAAATATCCATTTCTATTGCTTGATTAAAGATTTTATTCGGCATTTTATGCTGAATAGTGTATTTTTTAGAGCATATTTTAGATACTCCTGCTGCGGGTTTCTGGCTACGCTTACGCCATGGAGCTCAGTCAACTTCTTCGCGCGCTAACCGATACGGATGCCACCGAGACGCAGGAATGGATCGATGCGCTGGATTCCGTTATCGACCAGTCAGGACCAGACCGCGCCGCCTTTCTCTTATCGCAGCTGCAGGCTCATGCGCAGAGGCAAGGCCTTCCATGGCAGCCCCATCGGAATACGCCGTACATCAATACGATCAGTCCTGCGCAGGAGCCTACCTATCCCGGGGGCGCCGAAGCGCAGTCCCTAGAGGAACGCATTGCGAGTATTACGCGCTGGAATGCGCTGGCGATGGTGGTCCGTGCGAATCGGACTTCTGGGGATCTTGGCGGTCACATTGCGAGCTTCGCCTCTGCCGCTGATCTGTTTGAGGTCGGGTTTAATCATTTCTTTCGTGCCTCTGAAGATGGTCTGAGCGGTGATCTCGTCTTCTTTCAGCCGCACTCGGCGCCCGGCATCTATGCGCGTGCTTACCTAGAGGGCCGGTTAACGGAGGAAAACCTCCGGTATTACCGTCAGGAAATTTCCGCAGCGCGTGCGGGGCAGCAGGGTTTGTCGTCATATCCGCATCCTTGGCTGATGCCGGATTTCTGGCAGTTCCCGACGGGTTCCATGGGGCTCGGGCCAATTTCTGCGATCTATCAGGCGCGCTTTATGCGTTATCTCGAGCACCGCGGACTGTTACAGACATCCGCTCGCAGAGTCTGGGGTGTCTTTGGTGACGGCGAGATGGACGAGCCGGAATCCTTGGCAGCACTCTCGCTCGCCGCGCGCGAAGGACTGGATAACCTGGTCTTCGTGATCAACTGCAATCTGCAGCGCCTCGACGGTCCTGTTCGTGGCAACGGCCATATCGTCGATGAGCTCGAGACCTTGTTTGGGGGAGCGGGTTGGAATGTGATCAAGCTGCTCTGGGGTGCTGACTGGGATCCGCTTTTTGCGGCTGACACAGGGGGTGCCTTGGCTGCGGCGTTATCGGCAACGCCGGACGGGCAGCTACAGACCTTTGCGGCAAATGATGGTGCATTCAATCGAGCGCACTTCTTCGGACAAAACCCGGCCCTTCAGCTGATCGGCTCACGGCTGACGGATGACGAGATTGATCGACTCCGTCGCGGTGGCCACGACTTCCGGAAGATCTTTGCGGCCTACCATGCTGCCTGCCATCATCGGGGCCGACCGACGGTCATTCTTGCGCAGACGAAAAAAGGGTTTGGGATGGGCAAGGCGGGTCAAGGTCGTATGACGACGCATCAGCAAAAGAAACTTGAAAC
>JBDLRA010000195.1:0-3545 GCA_039800285.1 Pseudomonadota bacterium | reverse complement strand
CCGGCAACCCCGACACACGCAGCGATGGCTGTATGGTCGCCAATCTTAACGTTGTGGGCGATCTGAATCTGATTATCGAGCTTGACACCATTGCCAATGACGGTGTCCTCCAGCGTTCCGCGGTCTATTGTCGTGTTTGCACCGATCTCAACATCGTGACCGATTTGGACACCACCGACCTGCGGAATCTTCATCCATCCACCGTCGGCCTGCGGGGCAAACCCAAATCCATCCGCGCCGATCACGGCACCCGAATGAATCACAACACGATCCCCAATGCGCACATCGGGATAGAGGGTGACCCGCGGATAGATGAGTGCGCCCGCACCAATATGTACTGCTCGCTCAAGCGTCGAGCCCGCACCGATATCAGAGCCCTCCCCGATGACACAGTCCGGGCCGATCACGACATGATCCGCGATGCGAACGCGATCGCCAATTACTGCGGACGGGTGCACGACAGCAGATCCAGCAATCACGGTATGAGAGACCGTTGCGATTCGCAACGAGCGCTGCATCAGCGTCGCGGCCTTTGCAAAATAGAGATACGGATCCGGTGTCTCGATAAGCGTACCGGTGAGTCCAAGCGCGCGGGCGGCAGAAATGTCTTTCAAAATAACGAGACCAGCCTTGGTCCCAGCCAGTTGCGCCTGGTAACGAGGATTTGCAAAAAAACTCGCGTCCTCATGTGACGCCCCCTGAAGACTCGCAAATCGTCGGACCACGATGTCCGGGTTGCCGTCCAGTCGGCCCCCAAGCGCCTCGATGAGCGACGCCGCAGTAAATCGAAAAGGAGGATTGGGTTGGTCCATCACGCGTCGCTCACTGCGAAAGGATCCAGCTGGGCGGTCATCACAAGGATCCGCCCGATGGGTTATCGAGATCCCGAGGCGTTTAGCGCCCGTAAGACCTTGTCGGTGATGTCAATCCGAGGCGATGCGTAGACTGCATCCTGAAAAACAATATCAACCTTTTCGGCCTCGGCAACCTGACGAATCGCCCGGGTGGCCCGCTCGAGAATCAACGCGGTCTCTTCATTCTGACGGCGGTTGGCGTCCTCGCGAAACTCGCGCTGACGACGCTGCAGGTCGCGCTCAAAATCAGCCGTTTCTTTCTGTAATTTGCGACGATCCGCCTCTGACATCACCGCAGCATCACGCTCAAGCTTGGCTGCCATGGACTGAAGCTGCTTGCTGCTCTCTTCTAGTCCCTGACGACGCTTTGAAAACTCCTGGTCAAGTTTTTGTAGCGCCGCCTTCGCCGCAGCAGAGTCGCGAAGAATCCGCTCAAGGCTGACAAAGCCGATCTTTGACCCCTCCGCATGCGCGACGCCTGTGCCGAGTCCAGCCATCGCCGCAACGACCAGCAGCAGGGCCGCCAAGGAACGCGCAAAAGGGAAGGCATGGGCATGCTGGGAAACGTCGGATCGAGAGGACATCATTGTCAAATTCATACTCCGTTCAAAATGAGCCCATATTTTCTCACGATTTCAGGCACTTAGAACCCTGTGCCGATCTGAAACTGGAATCGCTGGGTCTCGTCGGTCTCTTTCTTCTTCAGCACTGTCCCTAGGCTGATCTTCAGCGGACCCACAGGGGATAGCCAAGACAGGCCCACACCAGCCGAAGCCCGAAGGTCGTCGAAGGCGATCGGTTCGCCCTCCTGCCAGACACTTCCCGCATCAAAAAAGGCGAATACTCTGACGGTCTTGTCTTGCGACATTCCTGGCAGTGGGGTGAGCACTTCACTGTTAAAGATGAACTTTCGATTGCCCCCGAGTGAGGCATTGTCGATCGGATCACGACCGCCGATACCGCCCCCCTTAAAGCCACGAACCGAGCCAATGCCGCCGACATAGTAGTTCTTGAGCAACGGATAGTTCTTGCCCCCCAGCCCCTCGCCGATGCCGATCTCACTGTTCAGCGCCAGCGTCACCATCTTGGTGAGCGGATGAAAATATTGATGCCCGTACGAGAGTCGAACATATTCGAGTGTCCCGAGGGGCGTAGCGTAATCCAGGTTGGCATATTGCGAACGACCACGGGTTGGCGCAATACCACTGTCACGGGAGTCACGTGACCAGCCCAAGGTCAACGAATAACCGGAGAAGGTGTCCGTGCCAAAACGATCCAACTCAGCGGCAATTCGAGAGGGCCACAACAGGCGATTGCCGCCGTACTGGCTCTGTTCGAAATTAGCACCGACAAAAATTCGATCTTCCTCTGTATAGGGAAGACCAAAACGAACGCCGGCACCCTGCGACTTCACCGAGTAGGTATTTCCGGCGCTGAGTTCATCAGGCTCAAAGCGGCGGACATGGAAATCGATCGCCCGACTGATGCCATCTTCAGTCCAGTACGGATCGGTATGGCTCACTGCAAGCGTCTGGCTGATACGACCGGTTTTCACATCAATCGAGACATTGGTTCCCGTTCCCAGGAAGTTCTGCTGACTGAGCGAGGCGGTGAGCACCACGTTTTCCGTGCTCGAGAAGCCAACGCCACCTGAAATGGTGCCCAGGGGTCGTTCTTCGACCTTGACGGTCAGATCAACCTGATCGGGAACACCCGGAATTGGGGTTGGATCGACGGAGACTTCTTTGAAAAATCCGAGACGATCGATACGGTTACGGGACAGCCGGATCCGATCCGCATCGTACCAGGCAGCCTCAAACTGGCGCATTTCTCGGCGAATCACCTCGTCACGCGTTCGCGCATTACCGCTAATATTGATCCGACGAACATAGACACGACGACCAGGGTCAACCTGTAAAACAAAGCGAACCTTGCCAGAAGCGCGGTCAATATCAGGATTCGGAACGACGTTTGAGAATGCATAGCCAAGGTCCGCCATTCGATCATTGATAGCCTTGGTCACATTCTGAAGCTCCTGGTTCGAAAAGGTCGAACCCGGTTTGATCGTCACAAGTTTCTTGAACTCATCCTCACGACCAAGAAGATCACCGACCAGTCGAACATCCTGAACCGTGTATTTCTCGCCCTCATTGATCACGATCGTGATGAAGACATCCTTGCGATCGGGCGACAAAGACACCTGGGTGGAATCCACCGCAAACTCAAGGTAGCCTCGGTTCAGATAAAACGAGCGGAGGGCCTCGAGGTCACCTGTTAGCTTTTGACGAGAATACTGATCCGCCTTCGTGTACCAGGTCATCATCGTCGGCGCAGAGAGTTTGAACTCCCCAAGGAGTTCCTTCACTTTGAAGGCCTTCGCGCCAACAATCCGTATCTCCTTGATACGCGCATCTTCCCCTTCATCGATGGCGATCTGGATCGCAACACGGTTACGCTCGAGCGGTGTGACCGTCGTGACGATCTTGACGTCGTACTTACCCCGGCTCAGGTACTGACGCTTCAACTCTTGTTCAGCACGATCCAATAAGGCCTTATCGAATGTGCGCGACTCGGCAAGACCCGTATCCCGCAACGCCTTTAGCAGCTGATCCTTGTCGATCTCTTGCGATCCACTGACCTCGACAATTCCGATCGCCGGCCGCTCCTCAACGATGACCACCAAAACCTGCC
>JBDLRA010000194.1:0-6010 GCA_039800285.1 Pseudomonadota bacterium | reverse complement strand
CCAAGATCTTTCAGCATCTCGGTCTGACGAATCAGGCTACCGCGGCCACTGGTCAATTTTTTGTGGGCAGCGTCATAGCCTTCTTGGGCCTGACGTAGCCGTTCGCCAATCGAATTGAGGTCGACGACAAAGTTGACAAACTTGTCATAGAGCAGTCCGCCGCGATGGGCAATCTCGACCGCATTCTTACCAAGTCGTTCCTGTCGCCAGAGGTACTCAATCGTGCGCAGGACAAACAACAAGGTATTGGGGCTCACCAAGAGAACATGCTTATTCCAGCCATCGATCCATAGGCTGTCGTCATTACCGGTCGCGAGAAGAAAAGCGGGCTCAATCGGCACAAACATCATGACAAAGTCGGGCGACTTATCGCCATGAATACCCTGGTAGTTCTTCTTCGCAAGCCCCTCCATATGGGCACGAATGGAGGCAAGGTGCGCCTTTAGCTTTGCGGGCTTTTCGGACTCCTCTTCTGTGTTGTAGTAGTCCTCATAGGCCTTCAACGACACCTTGGCGTCCACGATCAGGAATCGATCCTCTGGCAACTGAATCACCACGTCAGGTCGACGGGCACGTGTGCCATCTTCGGCGGCCCCGTGGCTTTCTTGCACAAAGAATTCACGATCACGCGCAAGACCCGAGACCTCTAGCACGCGCTCTAAAATGACCTCGCCCCAGTCCCCCACCATCTTGTTATCGCCCTTGAGCGCTGCGGCAAGATTCTGCGCATCCTGAGAAATCTTCTGCTGTGCCTCCAGCAGGTGTCGGATACGATCCGCCAGGACAGAGCTATCTTTGGCGGCACTCTCTTTGAGACTCGAGACCTCTTTGGTGAACGACTCAAACTTTTCTTTCAGAGGCGCAAGCAGGCTGCTCACCTGCGTCTGGTTTGTCTGGGCCAGTTGCTGAGCCTGCGACTTCATGAGTTCTTCTGCAAAGAGTCTCGCGCGGGTCTCGATCTCTTCTGCCGCGTTCTGTCGCTCGGCCAGTCGCGCCTTTGCATCGGCGAGTGCCTCAGCAAGCTGACGTTGTGCACTGGCCGCACGCAGGCCCATCACCGCTGCCCCTAAGAGCGCGCCAATCCCGAGTGCAATGATCAGTCCGACACTATCCATACGCCTTCATGCCTAGACAAAAAACAAGGTGGCCAGTCCAAGGAAAATAAAAAAGCCCATCGAGTCAGTGCTAAACGTGAGTAACACCGATGCCCCTATCGCAGGATCGCGGCCCATCCGCTGTAAGGTCAAGGGCACCAAAATACCGATCAATGCACCGATCAACAGCGTCAAGAGCATCGCCAGCATCATCGTGAGTCCAAGCGTCAGCCCGTGATCGGTATCGTTATAAAGCCACCAGGCAAACGCCCCTGCGACAGAGCCCCAGACCAGTCCATTGAGCCCTGCGATGCCAAGTTCTTTTGCCACGATGCGCGAGGCATTCTTCGCCGTAATCTGCCCAAGCGCAATCGACCGAATAAACAAGGTCATCGTCTGATTCCCAGAGTTCCCGGCGATCCCCGCCACAATCGGCATCAGTGCGGCAAGTGCGACGACACGCTCAATTGTGCCTTCAAAGGCCCCAATGACACGAGACGCAAAAAATGCAGTGCCAAGATTTAAGGCAAGCCAGAGCCAACGGTTTTTTGCAGACGCCCAGACCGACGCAAAGAGATCCTCTTCTTCACGCAGACCGGCCTGCGCAAACACGTCCTGCTCGCCTTCCTCTCGGATCACATCGACCACTTCGTTCACGGTCAGCCGCCCCAGCAGACCACCGTGGTGATCCAGCACCGGTGCTGACACCAGGTCATAACGTTCAAAAGCCTGGGCGGCATCGCTGGCGTTATCGTGCGGATGAAGGGCCATGAACTCTTTCACCATGACTTCGGCCACCATGGTGTCCGGCTCATGAACCAAGAGCTTGGCAATCGGTAAGGCCCCCAGCAGCTTCTCGTTGCGATCCACAACAAAGACCTGATCCGTGTGATCGGGCAGCTCATCAAATCGACGGAGATAACGGAGCACCACTTCAAGCGTGACATCCTCGCGGATGGTCACCATCTCAAAGTCCATGCGCGCACCAACGCTTCCCTCGGGATAAGACATCGCGGCGCGCAGCTGCTCACGCTCTTCGATCGAGAGGCCCTCGCTGACCTCTTCCACCACCTCTTCAGGAAGATCTGGCGCAAGTGCCGCTAGGTCATCGGTATCCAGTGTCTCGGCAGCAGCAACCAGCTCCTCGCGATCCATCGACGCAATCAGCGTCTCGCGAACGGCATCAGAGACTTCCACCAGAATCTCGCCATCCCGTTCGGCACGGACAAGATCCCAGATCGTGAGACGGTCCTCGCGAGGCAACGCCTCTAGGATGTAGGCGATATCTGCTGGGTGAAGACGGTCTAACTTGATCTGTAATGCGGCGAGCTGCTGCTTGGCCACCAGCTGGCGGACAAGGTCCTGGCGTTCAGAGCCGACCGAGTGCTGCTCGCGAGAGACGATCTCACTCTCAAGTTTTTGACGCGTGAGCATCTCTTGCACTTCAACAAGTGCAAACTGTGCAGCCTCCGGATCACGGATAGCCTCAATCGTCTTCTCGAGCTCAGACATCTACAGACCCCTAGGACCGCGGCGAAACCTGGCCTAACTGTATCCTCAAATCCGCCAAGACCGAAGCCGTTTCAGGGCGCACCCCTCTCCAGAGCGCGAAGGCTTCGGCAGCCTGTTCCACCAACATCCCCAACCCATCGATCACCGTCTTCGCACCCGCCGCGGTCGCCTGTGTCATAAAAGGTGTGGGTTCGGCGCCATACATCATGTCCATCACCAGATCTGTATGGGCAAGTCGCTCGGGGTGAATCACGATCTCGGCGCCAGCCAGGCTCGCCGATGTTGCATTAATCACCAGCGCGTCATGTTCATCAGGGTCCGACTCAGTGGTTGCGAGGGCCGATAACGGCAGCGCGGATAACCAGTCGCTAGCGGTCGCATCCATGCCAAGCCATCGATCCACAATCGCCTGGGCCCGATCCAGGCCGCGATTGGCGATTCGAATATGACGGACACCCGCCTCCCGCAGCGGGGCAATGACGCCCTGCGCCGCACCGCCTGCGCCAATAATCAGCACCCGCATCCCGTGCAAAATGTTCTCTCTGCCAAGCGTCTGCTCAAGGGCGCGAACCAGTCCCACGCCGTCCGTGTTATCTGCTGTGACAAATCCATTGGCGTCCCACTTCACGGTGTTCACCGAGCAGGCTGCCTGCGCACGCGCAGAGATCTCCCAGCCCTGCGCGGTTGCTAAAGTGAAGGCCTCTTCTTTTAAGGGGACTGTCAGGTTCACGCCGCCATAGCCCTCATCACGCAGTCTCGCAAGCGTCGCGGCAAGATCCTCTGCGGTCACCTGCTTGGCCTGGTATTGCATCTGCTGCGCAGTCTGTACAGCAAACGCCGTGTGGATAAATGGCGATTTACTGTGGCTGATAGGGTCGCCCAACACAGCATAGTGTTCGCTTAACGCCACGGGCTCTTCCTCCTCGACCGACACAGTAGACACCGTCGCAACAAATCGCGCTGACAATTGCAGATCCAGCGCGTCCGACGCTAACAGATCCACCTCAATCTCGACACCAGCGCCACTTTCCGGCGCATCAAAACAACGGAAGACCACTGGTGCGCAGCGCAGACGGAACGCACCGTCTCGCAACGCGACAGCCCGTTCACGAATGGTGATGCCCGTCTGATCAACCTGCCAAGACTCGCCCTGATGCCCAAGTCCAGCGCGCATCCCAATCCATCGTTGTGACCAGTATCGCTCCAGCGTCTCCTGGAAATCCGCGTACTGGTTGTAGACCGTATCGAAATGCGTCACTGCGGAGAACAGCTCAGCCTCGTTTCCTTTGAACACCGGGGCCCGACTTCCTAACACCGACAGGATCTGCCACTGGTTCATCAGATCGCTGTAACGCCGCAGGGGTGATGTCGCCCAGATATAGTTTTGAACACCCAAACCCTGATGCGGTCCGGGCTGCGTCTGCATACGCACGCGGCCCATGGTCTGCACCCGATAGATGCCCGGGAGTCGCGCCAGCGCCAGCAGTTCCCCCCAGCCGGTGTTGGCGAGGATCATGAACTCCGAGACCAAGGTATCGACAGGCGATCCCCGGCGTCGTTCGGTCAGGATCGGCTGACCATCGCCCACGCGAGATGCCTGCGGGTTCTCGGGATTCCAGTTCACATCGAAATTAAAATCAATGCGGCCAGCGATCTCAGGGCGACCGCGCACCGCCTCTCGGCCTGCCTTCAGGCAACGTGCGAGAAACAGCATGGGCTTTAGTCCATGCCAAGGCAGCGCTTCCGCCACAATCTCATCAAAGGGCTGATCGAGCAACGACTCCCAGTCGCCCAGCCGAATATTTTTCTCAATGAAGACCCGCTCGACTTTGGACTGCGAGCCTAGCTTCTGACCCTGTGCATCAAATTCAACATAAAACGACACAGCAAATCGTTCTTGCCCCTCATCCAGCGAGAATGTCTTGATGACCTCTGACGGCAGCATGGTGATCTTGTCGCCCGGAAAGTAAACCGTTGAGGCCCGCTCGCGCGCCATCTGCCCCATCGGACTCTGCGGCTGGATCGCAAGCGCTGGCGCAGCGATATGGATGCCCACGCGCCAGCCCCCTTCGTCACGCGGAACAATCGAAAAGGCATCGTCGACCTCTGTTGTAGAGGCGTCATCAATAGAGAATGCCCTGACCGCTGCCGACGGGAGGTTCAGTTTTGCAACGGCCGCTGTGACCGACCCAATGTCTGCATCCGACAGACCAAAACCGGTTCCTGTCGGAAAACACTGATGCATGAATCGTGCGTAATGAATGCTGTACGCAGAGGGAATGGCCCCGCGCGCCAAGAGAAGTCTTGCGGGTGTCATCTGAAGCGCGTGTGCTGCTGAATCCAATGCCTTATAAGCAATGGACTGCTTGTCGGGTCGGACCACAAGCGCCAGAGCACTCTCGCGAACCGCCTGCGGCATCTCGCCTGCCACTAACGCATCGTGCATCGCCTGCTGCGCCTCGGCGGCAAGCCGCTTCTTCTCTGCGCCGGCGAGTGCGGCCTTTAAGGACTCTTCCGGGGCCGCCCGATACCGGCCGCGGCCTTTGCGATAAAAGTACATCGGCGCCTGATGCAGCGCCATCAATAGCCCAGCCCTCTCAGTCGATGCGGGCGTGGCCGAAAAAACCTCGGTCGCAAACACCTGAAAATCAAACTCGTCTTGCGGTGCGCACTCCCAGAGAAACTGTGGGTCGAGTTCTTGGGCAATCGACTGCGCCTCACGCAACAGCTGCTCTCGGTCAGGACTCGCAAAGGTCAGGAGGGCAAGCTGACGTTTGATCTTCTGGCGCTTACCCGTGGGGAGTTCCACCTGTAGGCTGGTGTCCGCCTCAGACAGAATCGTGGCTACACGAAATCCGCCGTCCTCTTCATATAAAACAAACATCGTTACTGACTCCGATCGAGACGGCGCAACAATCGATCATGAATTCCAGAAAACCCACCATTGCTCATCACAAGAATCTGATCACCAGATCGTGCCTCTTGGCAGATCTTAGATACCAGGTCATCCATCTCTCGACTCACCACCGTTCGCTCCTGAATGGGCGAGAGCGCCTGCTCGAGGTCCCAGTCGATACCGCCCGCAAACGCAAACACCCGATCCGCCCCCGTGAGGCTGCCTGCAAGCTTGGCCGCCATCACCCCGAGTTTCATGGTGTTCGATCTCGGCTCGATCACTGCCAGAATTCGTCCTGTCATCGCGGCTCGCGTCATCTGATGGCGGAGTCCCGCCACCGTGGTCTCAATGGCAGTGGGGTGATGCGCGAAATCATCCAACACCCGAACGCCGTTCACCTCGCCGCGCACCTGCATCCGCCGCTTGACGCCGAGAAAACGCGCGACACTCTCGCAGGCCTGCTCGGGCGCCACCCCAAAAGCGGTTGCTGCAGCAATTGCTGCAAGGA
>JBDLRA010000193.1:0-3472 GCA_039800285.1 Pseudomonadota bacterium | reverse complement strand
ATCGGGCTTCCCCCGCGACGCTGACACCGTTTGTCTATCTGCAGATGATCTGGGCGATTGGGCTTGGCTGGCTGATCTTTAATCAGTTGCCCGATTTCTGGTCCATTATGGGGATGGCGATCATCATCGGATCGGGGCTATGGCTTATCCTGCATCGCCACCGAAAGCCGGCACCACCAGCAACCACTTCTTAAATTATTTTCGCTTTTGACTCGTTCGGCGGCGTGTCAGTGGGCTGCTTATCGACTGCTTGCGTTGTCGATGTTGATCAATAACCAGCTGAGATAACGTCTCAAACTCTCGCATGTGCGGTGAAGATGGTCTCGCCACGAGTGCAATTGTGCGGCTTGGTGCGGGTGACTCCAGTGGCCTTGCGACCGTTTCGAGATGGCTTAAGACTCCGTTTCGGACCGCCATCTCCGGCAGGAGTGCGACACCGAGTCCTGACTCGACCATCTGCACCAGCGTTAATAGGCTGGTGGCCTCAATTCCCTCTGCGTTAGCAAGCTCTTGGCGATGACAGGCTTGGAGCGTGTGCTCGCGCAGACAGTGTCCTTCTTCAAGGAGTAGAAGTCGCTCAGTCACGCGCGCCGGAAGAACGACCTTCTTCCCAGAGATTGCTGGGTCCTGGGGCAGGGCAGCCAGCCAGAATTCGTCAACAAACAACTCTCGTGTGATCAGGCCATCCGTGTCATAAGGAAGCGCGATCATCACCAGGTCAAGCGTTCGATTGCGAAGCCGATCCAATAAATGCTCAGTAAGGTCTTCTCGAAGTGAGAGTTTTAGCTTGGGGAATTCCTTGCGAAGCGTCGGCATGATCTCCGGCAGGATGAACGGTGCAATAGTTGGAATGATGCCTAGACGCAGCGGACCTTCCATCGGTGCGCTGCTTTTGGTGGCAACGTCCGTCAGATCTTCGGCGGCGGAGAGCAGTTCACGACCTCGTTCGACGACTAGGGTGCCGGCATGCGTTAAGGCAACAGACTGCCGATCGCGTTCGACGAGCTGAACGCCAAGAATTGATTCAAGTTCTTTGAGCCCGGCGCTTAATGTGGACTGGCTAACAAAACATAGCTCTGCAGCGCGGGTGAAGTTAAGCGTGTCGGCCAGCGTGACAAGGTAACGAATCTGACGTAGCGAGGGCAGGGCTGCCATAGCGCTCTCCCTAGTAATCGAACAATTCGATTATTTTATGCTTTTTTAGAACTTTTCCCAGGGCGCAAGTACGCGCCACTGGCCCGCGGGTAGCGCCCCGAGCGGGATCTTCCCCATTCGAATGCGCTTTAAGCCAGTAACCTTTAGTCCAACAAGCTCACACATGCGGCGGATCTGACGCTTCTTTCCTTCGCGGAGCACAAACCTTAGTTGCTCTTCGTTCTGCCAGGAAACGCGCGCCGGTTTGAGTGGCTGACCGTCGAGCGCAAGCCCATGGTTGAGTAGGCGCAGTCCTTTGCCATCGAGTCTTCCTTCGACTCGGACCAGGTACTCTTTCTCGACAGTTGAATCTTCGCCAATAAGCGTCCTGGCAATCCGGCCGTCTTGCGTCAGTACCAGCATCCCTGTGGAGTCGATATCAAGTCGACCTGCCGGGGCGAGTGTGCGCGTGTTGAGCTGCCTAGGAAGGGTGACCTTGCCAGGGTTGGCGCGTGGATCCTTCCAGAAATTAGCGTGCGTAATCAGGCTCGCTGCTGGTGCGTATTCGCGCTCGTCATCCGCGTGTGAAATAAACCCGACCGGCTTATTGAGAATGACGGTCAGGCGTGTCGCCTGTTGCTTTTGCGCGCCGGCGGCAAGTTCTACGCGCTGATGGGGAAAGGCCCGAGAACCCAGTTCTTTGACGACCTGCCCATCGACAAGCACCAGCCCTTGTTCGATGTACTGGTCTGCTTCTCGACGCGAGCACAGGCCTTTGTCTGCAAGAATCTTTGAAATGCGAATCTTGTCTTCGTTGTCTGACGGATGCATTGATTGCTTAACGACAACTGCCAGTCAAGAGAAGCTTGGTCAGCGCTGCCTTTGCCTCGGGGATTTCAAGAAGTATTGCCTGGTTAAGGATCTCTTGTGCTTTTGCGACATGCCCCATGTGGGCCATCACCAGACCATAGTTGTAGGTGGCGCGACCATTGTTCTTTCGCATTTCTTCTTTGAGCACCGCCTCGAGTTCCTCGATCTCCTTGGGACCGAGCTGGTTGGCTAGCGCCATCTGGCAGCATTTCAGAAAAGTTGGCTCTCGCTGGTCTTTTTCGACCATCATAAAAATCTCGAAGGCCTGGAGGTAGGCGCCCATTGATAAGGCATATTCCCCTTCTTGGAAGTCGATGCTCACCGTGGTCACCTCGTCTCAAAACGCTATGGCCGTATTGTGACATGTGGATGGACCCTTCGGAGAGGGCTGACCCGGGAGGGGGCTACTGTACGATTCGGGGTCTCGGCTTGAATCCGTAGTCGGGGCCAATGCCACCGGAACCTGGAGGGTCGCAGTTCTGGGCCATCTTCACTTGAATGGTTCGTTGTCCTTGATTTGCGCCGATCAATTCTAGGCAAGCAAATGCCAAGACGTCAGTCGGTCTAGGGCGATCTTTAGAGTTGGAGTTTTCGGCATTGGAGACGACAGCAACTGTCACGAACTGACAGCTTGCTCGGTCCTTGATGCAGTCTCGCGTCGCCCCATAGGCAGAAGCGGGATCGCCCGCAGAAATGAAGATAGTCTCACCGATTGCCACGGGTGCTGAGACTAAAAAAGGTGTGTCGGTGCCAAAGCTATCAATTAATGTTTTGGTGTAGTTATTTCCGGCGGGTTTTTGTTCCTTAAGGTCGGTCCAAACGCCTGTATTCGTCCCGCAAGTCGGGTCGCCTTCTTTATTGCCAATTTTGAACTCCGGTTGTTTGCCATTCACTAAAAATGGTCCGGGTGGCGTCGCTGCCGTATTCCAGTAGGTGTCGTACATACACTGACTCATGACAAACGGAAAAAGATTCCGTTGATCGACGTATCCTGGCCCTGAGACAACAGCAATTGCGCTGGCCGACATCGGGGCAGAATCAATATTCAAGGTGCGCGCAAATAGCGTGGTAATCGGTCCGCCATCGCCGACCCCGGTTCGACTGGCGGTGACTTTTATGGCGGGGAAGTCATACGCCGTCGGCGTAAACCCGACTGGCGACTGAATCGTTTGCCCACCGGTGGTGGCATTCCAATAGCCGGCTTCGGGTGCGCTAAGCAGAATGACTGCGTTCCCCGTTGTCCTGTTCATCTCGGCGAGTTCCTCGGCGCGTTGTTGCCCCGTGGTCCAGTCAGGACCCACCCCTTTGTTATAGAGGCGGACTGCGCCTGCTCGCGCACCAGCGTCAGCAGCACCCTGTAGCTCACTTTTGGCGACGGCCATGTATCCAATGTCAACCGCGAGCGCCGCGAATCCAAAGAGAATCAGCAGGAGAATAGAAAATAGAATCGAAATCGATCCAGTCGGTT
>JBDLRA010000192.1:0-3217 GCA_039800285.1 Pseudomonadota bacterium | reverse complement strand
TCCCGTCAAAAGGTAAGGCCCGGGCAGGACGTGGGGACCACGGGACACGTCTGGGACGAGAATCTTCAGGAATACAACAATCCCCTCCCCCGATGGTGGATGATTCTGTTTTACCTCACCATCATCTTCGCCGTAGCCTATCTGGCGCTTTACCCAGGGCTTGGAAACACAAAAGGCATCTTGGGTTGGTCATCGACCGATCAGCACAAGCGTGAGATGGCAAAGGCCGACCAACAGTTTGGCCCGATCTACGCCAAATATGCAGCAATGTCAGTCGAAGAGCTTGCAACGAATCCAGCAGCACTCTCGATCGGACAAAAGCTGTTTTTGAACAACTGTGCCCAGTGTCATGGCTCCGATGGTCGCGGCGCCAAAGGTTTTCCAAATCTTGCGGATAACGATTGGCAGTGGGGTCCCGGCGCAGCAAACATCAAGATTGCGATTCTCGAGGGACGCCAAGGCGTCATGCCGCCGATGGGCGCCGCACTGGGTAGCCCAGAGATGGTCGAAAACGTTGCCCACTATGTGTTGAGCCTTTCGGGAAGCAAGCACGACGAGGCAAAGGCAGCCCTGGGCAAGCCAGCCTTTGCAGCCTGTGCCGCCTGTCACGGCGAAGGTGGCGTGGGTAATCATGCGATGGGTGCGCCCCGTCTCAACGATAAGATCTGGCTCACCAGCGGCACCATCGCTGGCATCACAGAACAGATCAACAAAGGACGTCAGGGCGTGATGCCCGCCTGGAAGAGCTTCCTGGGCGAAGAGAAGTCGCATATTGTTGCGGCCTACGTCTACAGCCTATCTCAGCCAAAGTAAATCTGGCTAGGAGTACACGTTAAACAATGAGTAATGATGGTGGGGCCACAAACACAGAACTAAAAGAGCAGACTATCTTGCTCTACGCGCCCGGGAAAAAGCTCTATCCGCGCGCGATTAAGGGAACCTTTAACAATCTTCGCTGGGCGATGGTGGGCCTCACCCAGTTGCTCTACTACGGCCTCCCCTGGATCACCTGGGAGAACCGACCTGCAGTTCTGCTCAATCTTGTTGAGCGTAAGTTTTATATCTTTGGCCTTGTGCTCTGGCCACAGGACTTCATCTACCTGACGGCATTACTCCTCACCAGTGCCTTTAGTCTCTTCTTGTTTACTGCGATCGCGGGACGACTCTTCTGCGGCTATGCCTGCCCACAAACGGTCTACACCTCAATCTTCATGCAAATTGAACGATGGATTGAGGGCGATCGCGCCCAGCGGATGCGTCTCGACACCAAGGGTAGTCCCACCGAACGATCGATCAAAAAAGCGCTGAAATTCACGGCTTGGGGCATTGTTGCGCTGTGGACAGGATTTACCTTCGCAGGCTACTTCACCCCAATTCGCGATCTTATTGGGTTAGTTGCCAACTGGGATCTGGGTCCATGGCAGACCTTCTGGATTCTTTTTTACTCAGGCTTCACCATTCTGCAGGCCGGCTTTATGCGTGAGCAGGTCTGTAAATACATGTGCCCCTACGCACGATTCCAGAGTGTCATGTTCGACCGTGACACCATGATCGTGACCTATGACGAGACCCGTGGCGAACCACGTGGGTCGCGCTCCAAGAAAGCCGATCACCGCGCTGCAGGCAAAGGGGACTGTATCGACTGCGGTGTCTGTGTAGATGTCTGCCCCACCGGAATCGATATTCGGATGGGGCTTCAATACGAATGCATCGGCTGCGGGCTTTGTGTCGACGCCTGTGACAGCATCATGGACAAAATGAGCTACCCCCGAGGACTCATCCGCTACTCCACTCAGAATGCGATTGCCACAGGCATGACCAAGCGGGAGCTTCGTGCCCACATCTTCCGCCCTCGGATCCTGATCTACATGACGATTTTGGCTGTGGTCGTCACTGGAGTGCTCACGACCCTGTGGATGCGCGAGCCGCTCAAGGTCGACATCATGCGAGACCGCGGCGCTCTGGCCCGTGAAGTCGAGGGCACCCACATTGAGAACACTTACCAGTTCCAGTTCATCAATGTCGATGAACGCGCCCACACGTATCGGCTTGCGGTCGAGGGTCTTCCTGGCCTAACGGTCGCCAGCGAAAACAACTTTGAGGTACCTGCAACGACGACGAAACTTTTCGTGGTCCGTATGCAGGCCCCGATTGACCAGCTCGAGAAACTTGAAAAAGGCTCCCACAAGATTAAGATCCGAGTTGATTCGATCACATCGCCCGGCGTTGGTGTGGACGAAAAGGCCGCCTTCTTCATTCCAAAATGAGACAAAGTATGTCCCTTCCACCGCCTGTCGATAAACCTTGGTACCGCCACGGCTGGGTCTGGTTCCTGGTGGGAATCCCTGCGTCGGCCGTCATCGCTGGAAGTATCACCATCTGGATTGCCGTGACCCAGGCCGACAGTCTTGTGGCGGATGACTACTACAAGGAAGGCCGCGCCATCAATCAGCGCTTAGAAAAAGATGCGCGTGCTGAATCTCTTGGCATCAAACTCACATCAGAACTACCAAGATCGACGAGTACCCGCCAGAAAATTATCGTGACGTTTTCAGCAAACCCTGGCACGAGTGCGCCAGAGGCGATTCGACTCAGGCTCTCCCACCCCACCATTGATCGCATGGACATCCTGGGTACGCTACTACCCACCCCAGGGGCGAACAATCGCTACAGCACGGAATTGCCAGATCTTGCCGCTGGCCGCTGGTATGTACAACTAGAAGATGACCAGTCAAACTGGCGCGTCAAAACCACCTGGGTGGTTGAGCGATAACGACACCGATAAGAGGAGACATCGATGCCCCGGATTCCGTACGCCCCACCTCCGCCAACGCACATCCCCTCATCGAAGGCGAAGACAGCCATGGTGATCCTGTGGCCAGCCTTTCTTGCTGCGGCTGCACTCAATGCCTTGTTTTTTTCTATGTTTGATCCGAGTGACTTGGTGATGCATGGCGTACCAGTCGATATCGACAAGCTTGCCGCCTATGGCATCGGATTCGGCGTCTGCTTTCTGTTCGCGACAATCTCTAGCTTTATGACCTGGTCACTGACCAAGCCGCCAGAGTCTCAGCCGATCGAGCGTCGAAGCCCGTATTCACTCTAACCAAGCGCTAAAGAAACGCTGCTGGCGCTCTGATCGCTAATCGTCGTTCTGATTAACCGGTACAGAGACGCTCAAGCGCCTCTCGGTCGATTAGCTTGACGTCCCGCGGCG
>JBDLRA010000191.1:0-2829 GCA_039800285.1 Pseudomonadota bacterium | reverse complement strand
CGATTCACTTCAATAGCCGATCAAAAGAACACAAAGAAATATCACAAGAGACTGCGCGTAGATGGATGCGGGGCGTGTCAATGCCTAGTTACCTGCACCTCAACACTTTGAACATGTGGTTGAAGCTAGACCTTAGTAAGTTTTTTGCTCCAGACCGTTTAAAGACTGACGAATCACTTCACGAGTGTGCAGTAGACTTTTGCTGTGAAGAAACAAGAAAGATTGTGAAGTTAATCAGCACTCTCTCAGAGAAAAAGCAGCAAAACTTACTTGATTTCATCTCCAGAGGGATGGTCTAGCATAGAGTGGGATCGGACAGAGTCGAGTACGATACTGTTTAGAGATGATTGAGTGCAACGAGTAACTTTTTAGTCTTAGGCACCCAGAATGGCTCGATATTTAATCGCGATTCACCGCCCTAATCGCCACGATACGTCGATATCCGTAGACAAACAGATGTCGCTCGATATCGACGCCTTAAATGATGAAATGGTGGCAGCTGGCGTGAGAGTATTTGTTGGGGGTTTGCAGCCTTTAGAGAAGGCCACGTCACTTATTCCTGGCGCTGACGGTGACATAAACCAGGTCGTTGGCGCCTACCTGAAAGCGCAGGACTATGTCGATGGGTTCTGGGTCCTTGATGTCGCCAGCCAAGATGAGGCGATCATTTGGGGTAAAAAAGCAGCGATTGCTTGCAGAGCGGCTGTTGAAGTACGTCCGTTTTACTGAGCCAAGCTAAGGCTTATGTTCTCTGGGGTTTGTCGATCGAAGATGGTGGCTTGGGGCGGAATCGAACCGAGCCAAAGATGCTTCATCCTAATGAGGGTTCTTTCGAGCAGTATCCAAAATTATTTGTAAGTCTGTCGGTATAGACATAACTTTAAACGGCGAAACATTACTACCGCCTGTGTTGCCCCGAGGAACGAGCCCGAACGCTGTTTTGGTTGCCGCCCCAATCATTCGAACTATCTGCCCCAGGCACTCTCCATAGTTTTTCTGCCGCAGCCCCCAAATGAACATCAACCAATGGATTTTGGTGTGTATAGAGGTGGATGCTTGACCCAGGATGTGCGCACGCTCGAGATGGGAGAAGGCAGCGGCGGCGTTGCCTTGCCGTAAATTTAGGCGAGCAGCCGAAATTTCTTGTTCCACATAAGGGAGTATTTGATTCTTGAAAGAGCCCATCACGACCTCCTTTTTGCAGGCGCTTCGAGGATAAATGGGTTTTAACCAGCCTTGGAGAATTCTGCGGCTGTATGTACGGGAAATTCTCGTGATGGGAGCGGTGCTTCAAGGCTAGGGGTGGTGGCTCGGGGCGGAATCGAACCACCGACACAAGGATTTTCAGTCCTCTGCTCTACCAACTGAGCTACCGAGCCATCCTGGCAGGCACGCTGATGGCGCCCAACCGAGAGCGAGAGTATATCTCAGCCGTCCCGGTCGGAGGCTGACTTGCCTATGGGGCGCCTCTCGGGCGATGCTTCTCCCTATGAGCAAAAATCAGTCCAACAGTGCATCCCAGCCTGCGATTGCGGTCGTGGGCGGGGGGATTATGGGCGCCCTCACTTGCCTCACCGCAGCCCACCTTGGGGAGTCTGTCCTCTGGTTCGGCCAAAAGGAGCAAGACCGTGCCGACGGTGCCGACGCGCGAAATTATGCCCTTGCCCCATTGACCGTTGATCTATTGAAGCGCATCGGTGTCTGGGCTGCTGTCGAACCCTTCACCTGCACGGTCAGTCGGATGGAGGTCTTCACTGGAAAAACGCGTGTCGACCTCTCCGCGACAGACGCGGGTGCCGACTATCTCTCGGTCATGGTCTTACATCGAGATCTATTAAATGCATTAGAGCAGGCGGTGACGTTTAGACCCCAGATTCAGCGTATCGAGGCGAAGCCTGACGCGATGCAGGCAACACGTGAAAACGTCGAGATCCGTGTGGCGGATAAGAAATACGCTGCACGGCTCGTTGTGGGGGCCGATGGCGCGCGGTCATGGGTGCGTCAACAGTCCGGGATTTTGTGGGGTCAGCGTGATTACGGACAGCAGGGTGTTGTTGCCACTTTCCGTACCGAATACCCGCACGGTGCAGTTGCGGCCCAGTGGTTCGAAGACGCTGAAATCCTTGCGTTGTTGCCGCTGAAAGATCCGCATCTGATGTCCATGGTCTGGTCAACAAGTCGCGCCAATCCCATGTCTGCAGAGGTTATTAACCAGTTTGCGTCAGAGATTCAGGAAAGAACGCAAGGCCGGTTTGGACACCTCACCATGGAAGGGGCTGCGGTAGCAGCACCACTTCGGATGATGCTGACGGAATCGCAGTCGGCGCTTCGCGTGGTGTTAGTTGGGGATGCAGCCCATACAGTCCACCCACTTGCGGGTTATGGGCTCAACCTTGGCGTACAAGACCTGCTCTCGCTTGAAGAAATCTGGCAGACCAATCGTGATGACCCGGGTTCAGATGGCGCCCTTCGCGCTTATGAGCGAGCGAGAGTCCTTCGCGTGAAGCGCGTGCAATGGGGTCTCGATATCTTGCAGCGGCTTGTGACACAGTCTCATCCGTCGATATCGCGGCTACGTGAATTCGGGATGCGTCTTGTTGCTGACATCGGCCCTTTGCGCCAGTTTCTGATTCGTCAGGCGATCTCGCCTCAGTAAATTTATTTTGGAGTTTGTATGACTTTTTATTCGTCTTTTGGCGCGCTCATGAAGCACGTTTACGCATCGCTTTTTATAGCCCTCACTGTCTGCTTTGTATCTTTTTATAACCCTGCATACGCAGATCCTGGAAAGGTCTCTTCAGCAACCGAAGCAACAGTCAAAAAATCCGT
>JBDLRA010000190.1:0-5845 GCA_039800285.1 Pseudomonadota bacterium | reverse complement strand
CGGCAGGAATGGCAACAATCAGTCCAAAGGCCGTCATGATCAGCGCCTCACCGACTGGACCCGCCACCTGCTCGATCATGATCTCGCCGCTGCCAGAGATGTTCACTAGGGCGTGATAGATGCTCCAGACGGTGCCAAAGAGTCCGACAAACGGTGATGTAGCGCCGATGGAAGCCAATGTGACAAGACCCGAGTCCAGGCGATTGGTGGTTTCTTGAAGTGTGTCGCGCAGGGATCGGGTGATGCGGTCTTCGCGTGCGCTCTGACTGTCTAGGCTGTCGTCCTCGGTCGTTCTGTCGCGTAGTCGAATCGCCTCTTCGATAAGACAAGAGAGAAAGGGTGTGGGCTCTTTCGCGCCAATGACGGCGAGCCCTTCTTCGAATCGGGAGGACTGCCAGAACGATTTGGCGAGACTGGCAGTCCTCAGCCGTAATTGACGCGCGCGCCGTCCCTTGGTGACGATGAGTGTCCACGAGACGATGGACATGACCAAAAGGGTGATCGCCGTCAGCCAGATGACGGCATCGGCGTTCTCGAGCATGTGGGCAAAACCAAGCGTGCTGTTAGCCATGGCTATCTTTTAGTCCAAGAACATCCTGCATGTCGAAAAGACCCGTCGCCTGTTGGGAGAGAAACTTCGCTGCGCGAACGGCACCTTGCGCATAGGTTGCTCTCGACGAGGACTTGTGGGTGATCTCAATGCGCTCGCCGGTGCCGGCGAACAACACCGTGTGGTCGCCAACAATGTCGCCACCGCGGATCACAGAGAACCCAATCTCCTGCGCGGGCCGCTCGCCCGTATGTCCTTCCCGGGCGTATCGAGCAACAGCATTGAGATCGCGCCCCGTTGCTTTGGCGACGACCTCTCCCATTTTGAGAGCCGTCCCGGAGGGGGCATCCACCTTGTGTCGGTGATGGGCCTCGATGACTTCAATATCAAACCCTTCCTTGAGGAAACGTCCTGCTGTCTCGAGAAGCTTTAAGGTGATGTTGACCCCGACGCTCATGTTCGGCGCAAAAACCGTTGCATGCTGCTTGCTAAAACGATCGATGGCCGCAAGCCCTTGCGCATCAAAACCTGTCGTCCCGATGACGGCTCGCACCCCATGCGTTTGACAGGCCTCGAGGTAATCCAGCGTTGCCTCCGGCCGCGTAAAGTCAATCAGAACATCCGCCTTGGATAAGGCTTCGAGATCTGCGGTGATGATGACACCGGTCGCTTGCCCCATGAAGTCGCCTGCATCGCGTCCAATCGCGGGGCTCGAGGCATGATCAAGTGCTGCCGCGAGCGCTGTCGTGGGATCGTTGAGGACGGCTTCGATCAGCATGCGTCCCATGCGTCCCGATGCACCCGAGATGGCAATCTGTAAAGGTTGTGGCTGTGTCATTTCAGAAGGCCGATCTAGCGCGTTGATTTAGAGGGCATTACGGTCTCGCTCCCTTTCGCCGGCAGAGGATCTCCACCCCAGCGCGCGAGCTGATCCGCTTCGAAATAAACCGAGAACCGTCGGCGTTCACGCGCCCCATCGCCGCGACGGAAGTCAAACACGTAATCCCAGCGATTGGCGCGGAAAGGGTCGACTAACAGTGGCGTTCCCAAGATCGCGCGAACCTGTTCGCGGGTCATTCCCTTCTTGAGCTGACTCGCCATGGCCTCTGAAATGAGATTGCCCTGGCTCACATCGGTGCGATAAGGGGTCAGCCAGCTGGGGGGCTGCTCCTGGATCGACCGGATCCATGATGGCGTGCTGCAGCCACTGATGACGAGCGGGATCGCAACAATAAGGAGAATCGGCAAAAAGCGGGTTTTCATGGAGACCTTTGCGCACTATCAAGGGAATTAGCCCGATATCATAAGCCCCATGCCTGATGTTCACGACCTAAAAAATACTGGCCTAAAGGTTACCGGCCCCCGGATCAAGGTGTTGGAGATATTCCAGCGCTCGAAAAGCCGCCACCTGACTGCGGAGGACGTCTATCGCGCCCTGCTGGCGGATGCCGAGGAAATTGGCCTGGCGACCGTCTATCGGGTGCTCACGCAGTTCGAGCAGGCCGGCATTCTCGAGCGGAGTAATTTCGAATCCGGGAAAGCGGTTTTTGAGCTCAATGAAGGCACGCATCATGACCACTTGGTCTGTCTTGACTGCGGCTTTGTCGAAGAGTTTGTGGATAGCAAGATCGAGGATCGCCAGCGCAAGATCGCGGAAGAACACGGATTCGTGTTGCAGGACCATGCGCTAGCCCTTTACGGACATTGTCAGCGCACCAATTGCAGTCACAAACAGGCAAAGGCGCGCGCAAAGACCTCAGCGAAGGGAAAGTAAGGACCGCGCGTGCTCGCGCGATGTCTGCTTCGCACCCTCATCGCCCAGCATGCGGGCAATCTCATCAACGCGCTCGGAATCGGACAGCTGCCGAAGCTGGCTGATCGGCCGACCGGTTGCATCGGCTTGTTTAGAAACCTGTAGCTGCTGGTGGCCACGCGCAGCGACCTGTGGGAGATGCGTGACACAGAGCACCTGACGCTGTTCACCCAGCTGTCTTAACAATTGGCCCACGATATGGGCGACGTTTCCACCAATTCCCGAGTCCACCTCGTCGAAAATTAATGTTGGGATGTTGCTTGCTGCTGTCGTGACAACAGAGATGGCGAGGCTAATTCGAGCGAGCTCACCCCCTGAGGCAACTTTCTGGATTGGGTAGGGGTTTGCCTGTGCATGGTTACGTAAGAGAAAGACAACGTCCTCGAGACCATGGGGACCGGGCTGGGAGCGCGGCTGACAGGCGGCCTCGAAGACAAGCCCCCCCATCGCGAGCTGGCTGAACCACTTGTTCACCGCCTGCGCCAGTGCCATGCAGGCGGCCTGCCGTTTACTTGAGAGTGTCTTGGCAATCGACTGATAGGCCTTATCGGCCTTCTGAAGGGCTGCTGTTAGTTGCGCAAGATCTGAGGCGGCCTCCGTCTGTTGTAACGCCTCTTTCGCCTGTGCTAACTGTTCTAACAGCTGCTCTGGACGCGTTTTTAATTTGCGCGCTGTCGTAAAGATCGCCTCGACCCGTGTCTCGACCTCGGCAAGTCGCTCGGGATCAAGGTCAGTTTTGTCGAGGTATCTGCGCAGGGCATCGGCGGCCTCTTGCAACTGGATGACACCCGACTGGAGGGCCTCCGCACTGGCGCTGATCCGTGGATCTTTTTCCACGAGCTGATGGAGACGAACTGCCAGTCGGTCAATCTGTTGGATGAGTGCCTGATCGTCTTCCTCAAGTGCGGTCAGTGCCGACTGTGCGGTCTGCAATAGTTCGGCGGCATGGGAGAGTCGCTTTTGCTCTTCGGATAACGATTCCCAGGTGTCTGGCGCGAGCTGCAGCGGCTCGATCTCGTTGATCTTCCACAGCAACTGGTCACGTTGCAGGGCGAGTTGCTCGGATCGCTCCTGTGCTGCCTCGATTCTGGTCTGAAGGGACTGACGTTCGCGCCATGCCCCCTCGCAGTCTCTTACCTGTGGGGTTAAGTCTGCATGGGCATCGAGTAGTTCACGCTGGGCATTCGGTTTGAGCAGCGCCTGGTGGGCGTGCTGTCCGTGGATGTCGATAAGCTGCTCCCCGAGGTCGCGAAGCTGGGTGAGTGTCGCAGCCTGCCCGTTGATCCAGGCGCGTGATTTCCCTGTGGCATCGATCGTTCGACGCAGCAGCAGCGTTGTCTCATCGAGATCAAATCCTGCCTCGGAGAGCCAGGCCTGTAGCCCGGTGTTATGCGCGAGTTCAAAGCTGGCCGATAACTCTGCTTTTGAGGCGCCGTCTCTGACCATGTTCGCCTCGCTGCGTCCGCCCAGCAGCAGATCAATGGCATCGATCAGAATCGATTTTCCCGCGCCCGTTTCGCCGGTGAGCACTGTAAAGCCGGATTGAAAATCCAGATCGAGACGCTCAACGATCACGAACTGTTGAATCGACAGGTTCTGCAGCATCTCTGTGTGACGATCTAATGACTCTCGGTCGGAGGCAGGGGATCAGGGCGGCCCGCAAACAACGGGTTGGCACTCCAATGCAGTTTGCGACGAAGCATGACAAAGTAGTCGTAACTCTGAGGGTGCAGCAGACGAACCTTGTGGCGATTTGGACGGATCACGATTTTGTCGCCATCTTCGAGTGAGGTCAGTGCCTGCATGTCACAGTGGAGACTTGTGCCCGCGCCATCGTTCACCACGACCTGCACCTCGACGGACTCGGGCAACACGATTGGGCGAGAAGAAAGGGCCTGCGGCGCAACGGGCACCAGTGTGGTGCCTGCGAGACCTGGATGAAGAATCGATCCCAGCGCTGACAACGAATAGGCAGTCGATCCTGTAGGTGTCGAGACGATCAGACCATCGGCGCGAAGTGTCTGCAGATAGTGGCCATCGACAAAAATATCCAGCTCAACCATGCGACTGATGGCCCCTCGGCTGATGACGGCGTCATTGAGCGCGGGCGCATCGAAGACCGCCTGACGGGGGCCTGTCGGGTTGGATCGGCGCATGACAGATACCTGCAGCATGCTGCGTGCCTCTTCGACATAGGAGCCCGCTAAGACAGCGGGGAGCTCCGTTTCGACCTGGGCGATATCCAGATCGGTCATAAACCCTAGCCGGCCTTGGTTGACGCCAATAATGGCGATGCCATGTGGCGCCAGTTGCCGCGCAACGCCAAGTAGCGTCCCATCACCCCCAAGAATGACACCCAGGTCAATCCGTTTGGTCAGGGATTCGAGCGTGCCTGACCCCGTGATCTCGCGGGGGCCAAGCCCCGCACTTTTTGCGGTCTCGGACTCCACCCATACCTCTGCGCCTGACTGCTGAATGCAGCCAATAATCTTGCGCAGCGAGGGCGCGAGACCCTCGGTCTGTGGGCGTCCGAATAGCCCGACGCTTTTAAAGGTTGACTGGGCTTGGCTCATGGCCTGCATTACACCACAGGCACGGGGATGGGGAATAATGTCGCCTATGCTTGATGACCGATCCCGAAACCTGCTGAAGACCCTGATTGAGCACTACATTGCTGATGGCCAGCCCGTCGGCTCACGTGCGCTGTCAAAATTCTCGGGCCTGGATCTCTCTCCGGCCACGATCCGCAATGTCATGGCAGACCTTGAGGAGATGGGCCTGGTTGCCAGCCCGCATACCTCGGCGGGACGCGTGCCGACGCCGAAGGGGTATCGATTGTTTGTCGATAGCCTGTTGACCGTTCAGCCAATTGAGCCCATGCAGGCGGCGATGCTCGAGGGTCAGCTTCAGGTCGATGCGCCTCAGCGGGTGATGGCCCATGCGGCCCAGCTGCTGTCGAGCCTGTCGAGTTTCGCGGGGGTGGTCGTCACGCCGCGTCGTGGCGGGGTATTTCGGCACGTTGAGTTTCTTCGGCTGAGCGATCGGCGGGTGCTATTGATTGTTGTAAGTCCCGAGGGGGATGTCCATAACCGTATCCTTCAGACGGACCGTGATTATTCGCCAACCGAACTGACAGAGGCGGGTAACTTTATCAATGCGCATTACGCGGGCCTTGATTTTGAATCGGTGCGGGTGCGGCTGAAGTCCGAACTCTCAGAATTGCGCGACAGCATCTCGAGTCTGATGAAGCTTGCCGTCGAGTCCGGCGAGGAGGTTTTTAACCGTGTCGATGACTCGGTCTTGGTCTCTGGTGAGCGGCGGCTTTTAGAGGTCTCTGATCTATCGGATAACATGGGGCGCCTGCGTCGGCTGTTTGATTTGTTTGAGCAGAAGGCAAGCCTTGCGCGATTACTGGAGGCGTCCACGCAGGGGCAGGGCGTACAGATTTTTATTGGTGGCGAGTCCTCATTGGTTCCGATTGA
>JBDLRA010000189.1:0-10304 GCA_039800285.1 Pseudomonadota bacterium | reverse complement strand
TGTAAACGGATAGAGCGGCACCTTGAATGGACGGGGTGTTGATGGGTCTCGTGACCGCATAACGAAGACTGACAGGCCCACAAGCATTAAGAAGATCCAGAAGACGGGTGCTGTAAATTCGACCATCGCCTCGAACCCACCTGACTGCAAGGCACCAAATCCGATCAGGGCAAGAGTAATGATGGCCTGGGTGATATAGGCCGAGGTTGGCGATCCCTTGGTCGAGGCCCATTGCCCCATAAATGCAAGCCGCGGCCAGTCTTTGCCCAGGGCATAGTTTGCTCGGGCGCCAACGATCATGGTCGCGTTAATGCTGGTCAACGCCGCAAGGGCCACGAACAGACCGATCAATTTCTGACCCCAAGGCCCGAATGCCTGGCTCAGAAGATCCGCGGCGGGCGCCTTGCTATCAGCAAGGCCTTTCAAGCCCAGTCCATGGATCAGGGCAGCGTTTACCAAAAAGTAGACGATGGCGATGATGATAAGGCTCGTGACGATGACCGGAACAATGGTACGTACCCCGCCTCTTACCTCTGCAGAGATGTACGCTGATTCGTTCCAGCCGCCGTAGGTTAAGAGAACGAAGACGAGCGCTAAGCCCATTAAGCCCAGAGGCGGCGTTGCGGTAAACGCAGGCGGCGTCTGCCCCTCGGGGGCTGTCAGCATGAAACCGGCGATCACGATTGCCAGAAGACCGAGGACCTCCAAAATAGTTAAGAGTGTCTGCAGCCCGGATGAGGCATGAATTCCAGCCACATTGATCGCAGTCAGTACTAAAACGATGCCGACAGCCCAGATCACAGTCGATCGCTCCCCGAGGGGGATGACCTGGGTCATGTAGTCACCAAAGACAAACGCCAAGAGCGCGATGGACCCTGTGTTGATCACCATCGCCTTGGCCCAGGCGTAGAGAAATGAAACCCGCATGCCATAGGCGCGCGTGAGGAAGTGGTAATCCCCCCCCGCGTGGGGATAGGTTGTTGAGAGCTCCGCATAACAGAGCGCCCCTACTAAAGAAATGACAGCACCAGCGACCCAGATCAACAGGGCCCATCCAACATCACCGGTGACACCGGCCACCATCGAGGGGGTTTTAAAAATACCGGCACCGACAACGATACCGACAATGATGGCAACAGCAGCATACGGCTGCAGTAGCCGCTTGGGAGATGCCTCGAGGTGGTCAGTCATAGCGGGCCGTGCTTACGAACGGCTTCCTTTCAAATTGAAGTAGACACCGCTGCCCTGGACTTCGGCCGTGAGGGTCTTACCGGTGACGGTCGCTTTGACATGCTGGAGCGTTCCTTTGTCATCGACGTAACTGAAATGCAGTCTTTCACCCTCCAGCTTGGCGCCCAGGATCGGCTGGTTTGTCTTGCCGATGGTTAGATTGCCACCAACCTGTTGATAGCGCTGACTGAGTGAGAGCTTGGCCTTGTTGCCGCCGAATCCCTCGATCGTCCAGTCACCGGCGACCGCCGCAGGAACAACCCAGTAATAGGCCTGCGCCATGGAGGTATTGATCGTCTGATCGGGCGACCAGTCGCCCATATGGAATGCGTGAGAGACCACTCGTGTACCCGGCTTCATCTTAAGAATTGTTGGGCGCAGCTTAATGTTGAGGTCTGGCAGGAGGTAGAGGGTGATGACGGTCGCCTCTGAGAAATCTTCTTTGAAAATATCACCGTGAATGATCTTGACCTTGTCCGTAACGCCGGCTCGTGAAGCGTTACGTTTTGCCAGTGCAGCCATATCGGGGTTGTACTCAATCCCAACGGCCCTCGCGCCATGAATGCGTGCGGCAGCAATCGGAATTTTCCCGTCGCCTGCACCGAGGTCATAGACAATATCGTTCGCAGTGACTTTTGCGGTCGACAGCATTTTGGTCACTAGCTCGTCGTTGGTTGGCACCCAGATCACGTCTTTACCCTGCTGGCCTACCTCCGGCTGGTACTTTTCATCGCCATATTTTCCGTCGGATGCGTTTGCAACCGATAATGCTGCCGATAGCGTTACGGCGCAGCACAGCTTAGCTAAGCGAGACATTTCTGACTCCTTTGATCGTCAAGAGAACGGGGGGAATAAAACTGGAAGTGCTGCCGGATTGTAGAAACTTTTTTCGTGGGAGAGACCCCCTGATTTGCCCTAGTGCATCGCTTGCTGACTTTCCGGACGGTTTCCCTGGCGGCGTACCGGGTCCGGTGGCGTGTGGTTATCGGACCGGTTGGGACTGCCTACCATTTCCGGTCGAGGCGCCTTACCAGGTTAAGCCGGATCTGCAAAAACTTGGGGATAGGCCCTTAGTCATCGTGGATGAGCACTGGAATTCATGGGTGCGGCAGAAAAAAGATCAGATCCATAGAGGCAGAGTGCCTCTGGTTGGTGCAGGCGTCTCATCGGCGACACTCTCTCGAATCAGGACTCTATTGACGCAGTCCTTTACAGAACGTCTGCCCAATGGACCTTTAGGGCCCGATGGGGCTTTTCGCTGGCTGGGGGATTTCAGGCCCAAGAGCGATCTGGCGTTTTTGTCTGCCCTCACCCTAAGCCTTCAGGAGGATTTTGCGGTCATGGTCCCGGATGAAGATGGCATTCTTCGAGCCCAGATCCTGTCGGTCTACTTTGCCAGCGGCTGGTCTCCAGAGGAAAAGCTTGGCCAGTCGATGGCGACCATTCATGAACCCGTAGCCGAGAATCACGCCTTAATCCGATCAACCGCAGCGATGTCCCAGGCCATGCTCAACAAAGGCCCGTTTGTTCGATCAGTCTGGACTTTGGCGGGATCGGATGCGCTTGCGCGTGCGCCGGGCGAGGACACCATGGGTTCGGTGAACAAACTTGAGGACCTGTGGTTTCGATCAGAACGACAGGTGACGGTCCCTTTGGCCGGGGAGGCGAGCCTCTTTCTGATTCGTGTCGATGTTCGGCCTTTGGTGCAGATGCTTCAGACGCCAGGGCACCGGGCAGTCCTTGAAGCTGCGTTACGATCCATGAGTCCCGAGGTCTTACGTTATAAGAGTATTGAGCGGGCCGCTCGTCTCATCCTGGCGGCGCCAGCAAGTCATTAGAAAGGTTCGTTGGTTTCATGGAACACCTGTCCTGGGTGCAGATCATTCTGATCGGCATCATTTTTATCTGGAGTGGTTTTGTTCGAAGTGGTCTTGGGTTTGGTGGCGCAGTTCTCTCGCTGCCGTTTCTCCTGTTGATCGTCAATGATCCCTTGATCTTCCTGCCGTTGATCGCTGTGCAGTTGTTACTGTCTTCGGGATGGATCATCTGGAAAAGCCATGTTCGTCATCGAGAGGCATCTCAGGGCGTTGCGGCGGAGTCTTACATTGACTGGGCCTATCTCAAAAAGGGCCTCAAGATCATGATCATCCCCAAGATGATTGGCGTGGTAGGGCTTTTGACCCTATCGCCAAAGCTCATGAGCATGATTATCTTGGTGATCGTCTCAGCCTATTCGATTGGCTACATCATTAATCGCCCGATTCAGCATAAGAGCAAATGGATTGATGTGGGTATGCTAAGCCTTGGTGGCTATATCAGCGGCACATCACTGACCAGTGCACCCTTGGTGATTCCGGTTTTTGCACAGTACGTGCCCAAGCATAAGCTTCGCGATACTTTGTTCGTGCTTTGGTTCATTCTGACCGCGATTAAACTCGTGTCTTTCATCATTGCGGGTGTTGACCTTCAGCTTGAGCACCAGCTCTGGCTTTTGCCTTGTGCCGCGATTGGGCACGTGCTGGGTGAGCGTCTGCATCAGCGGATCGTGGCGGCCGAAACTCCGACATTCTTTCGCTGGCTGGGGATTTCGCTGCTGACCGTCAGTGTCGTTGGGCTGTGGCGAACCCTGCTCGGGCCCTAGGCTGGGGCCGTCACTTCGGCGGCTATTTGGATCAGCTGATCTGGCGAAGATCCGTGCAAGGTTCTTCGCCAAAGCTTGGGTGCTCGAGAAATCGCAGGAGCTTTTCCGCTACGGCCTGAGGACTTGCAAGGGCATTGCCTTCTTTAAGTTGATCGAATCGCGGTCGAGCAGGGAATGCCGAGAGACTTGTCGATCGAACCTGCGCCTGCATATCCGTATCAATGACGCCAGGCGCAAGGCTAACCGCCTTGAGGTTAGCTGGCGCCTCTAGCAGGAGTGAGCGGGTGTAGTGATCAAGGGCTGCCTTGGTCGCGCAGTAGACGCTCCAGCCCGCGTAAGGGCTTCGCGCCGCCCCGCTTGAGATCTGAATCACACGCCGATCTTTTGCTGTTTCGGTCGCTGCCATGAACTGGTTGGTGAAAGCAATGGCCGCAGCGACATTCACAGTGACGGCATCAAAGATCTCGCCATTCGAAAGTTTCCCGTTCATTCCGATGGGGAGCAGAATCCCAGCGTTATTGATCAATACGGCGACCGACGCATCTGCCAAAAAATCTCTGAAGACTGGGCGAGACAGAAACTCCAGTACCTGTGCCTTGTCGCTCAGATCGATGCAGTATTCCTTTAGATGATCGGGATAATTTCCCTTCAGTGTGGGATGTGGTTTTCGCGATAGCCCCATCACAGGGGTGCCTGATTGTAGTAACTGCTCAGCAATCGCTGCGCCAAGCCCGCGGCTGTGTCCTGTGAGGATGAATTTTTTCATGGTTCGATTTTAATCGCTTAAGACCGCCTAAAATGACATTTTCAGTAAGGGCGCCTGATGGTCTGGGATGTGGTGGTGATCGGTGGAGGGGCGGCAGGGCTTTTCTGTGCGGGTCTATTGGGCCGGCAAGGGAAGCGGGTGCTGGTGCTCGATCACGCAGAGAAACTTGGCGAGAAGATTCGCATTAGTGGCGGGGGGCGCTGTAACTTTACCAATGCCCAGTCAGCGCCTTCGAACTTTCTGTCGTTAAACCCAGAATTCGTAAAAAGCGCACTTGCCCGATACAAACCGCAGCAGTTCATCGATCTGGTGAAGCGCTATCGGATTGGCTTTCATGAAAAGCACCGAGGCCAGCTCTTCTGTGATGATTCCAGTCAATCCATCATCGACATGCTGCTCCAAGAGTGCGCTGCCGGGAAGGTATCAATAAAGCATCCGGTCTCGGTCGCAGAGGTTCGTCCAACTGGAACTCGTTGGGAGATCCAGGCTTCGATGGGGCGAATTGAGACAGCACGCGTTGTGATTGCAACCGGCGGTCTTCCCGTGCCTGCGATCGGCGCGACGGGCTTTGCGCTGGATCTTGCGACCCACCTGGGGCTGAAGGTGATTACGCCAAGACCGGCCTTGGTGCCGCTCGCTTTTACATCACACGTCTTTGAAGATCTTGAGTCGCTTTCGGGTGTGAGTCTTCCAGTAGAAATTCGTGCAGGCATTCAGAATCATCGGTATGGTGAGGGTACTTTTTCCGAGGATCTCCTGATCACGCATAAGGGTCTCTCAGGGCCTGCTGTGCTACAGGCGAGTAGCTACTGGGAAGAAGGCGAACCGCTTCATGTGCAGTGGGTCGATCCAGATGCGCTTCAGGCATGGGCTGATCAGCCCGACCAGCGAACGAAGACAGTAGAGGGCATGTTGTCGGGCCTTTTGCCCAATCGATTCGCTAAGGCAGTGGCAGTATCAGTTGGTCTTGCGGGGCGTAAGTGGGCGGAAGTTGGTAAGAAAGATCGCCTGATACTCACGGCGACGTTAACGAGATGGTCAGTTAAGCCTGCGGGAACCCTTGGTTGGAAAAAAGCGGAGGTGATGTTAGGTGGGGTGGATACGGCTGCGCTCGATAGCCGATCAATGATGGCGAGAGATTACCCTGGGCTTTACTTCATTGGTGAATGCGTTGATGTCACCGGCCATCTTGGCGGGCATAACTTTCAGTGGGCGTGGGCGAGTGCCCACGCCTGTGCGACATCGGTCGATTAGTTCAGGCGACGGCCAGTTAACTGCACAGTTGTTCTGAGATAAGCCTCACCAGAGAGTGTCTGCCCATCGACTTGGGCTTTGACGGCCTGCTCAGTTCCGTCAGTATCTCGATAGCGAAGGGTGAGCGCCGCACCAGAGAGACGGCCCTCAATAATTGGGAGTTTCTTGCCTTCCATTACGATCTCCCCATCTACTTTTTGAAATCGTTGACGTAAGGTCATTGTGGCTGGGCTGCCTCCCAGGCCATTGACTCGCCACTTTCCTTCAACCCGGGCGGGAACAATCCAGTAGTAGCCAAAGTGTCCATAAGCCCCCGAGATCATCTCATCAGGCTCCCAGAGCCCCATCGTAAAAGAGTGGGAGACAACGCGGGTTCCGGGCTTCATCGCAAGTAAGATCGGTTTGAGTTTGATATTGAGCTCTGGCAATAGGTAAAGTGTTACGACGGTTGCCTTCGAGAAGTCTTCTTTGAAGATATCTCCATGGATGATGGTGACCTTGTCACTGACGCCTGCCCGTTGCGCGTTTCGTCTCGCGAGTGCCGCAAGCTCAGGGTTGTACTCAATGCCAACCGCCTTTGCGCCAAATTGTCGAGCGGCCTGGATGGGAATTTTTCCATCCCCAGCGCCGAGGTCATAGACGAGGTCCTTGCTCGTGACCTTTGCCGTTTCTAACATCCGTACCACCAGGTCATCGGGCGTGGGAACCCAGATCACGTCTTTCCCGTGCTGCCCGACTGTCGGCTGGTATTGGGTGTCGCCAAGCTGTGCTGCTGCCTGCAGACTGAAGACCGAGCTCAGAAGATAGAAAACCCATGCAAAATAGCGCTGATTCATAAAAACCCATATTTTTTAAAAATGAAGTTCTCAATAGTAGCGAAATGCCGAAATCCCGCGAAGGGCAAGGTCAATGCCGTTTAAACGAGGTAAGGGCCGGGGCTCGCCCAAGAGGTCTGCGCCAAAAGAGAAGGGTCCTAAGGGGTTTTGGGCTAGGGCATGGCGAATCTTGAAGTGGCCTCTCGCGCTGTTCGTCTTAGTGGTGTTGAGCTACCAGATGGTGATCGCGAGCGCCATTATTTGGATGCGTTGGAATAACCCAAGTTCATCTGCCTTTATCGACCTTGAACGAGAGCGGCTTTCAAGCCTGAAGCCTCCGGTCAAGATTCGTCAGACCTGGGTTCCTTACAACGCCATTTCTCGCTCGATCAAACAGGCAGTCATTGCTGCCGAGGATTCTGGGTTTAGTCAGCATGACGGCATTGACTGGGAGGCGATGGAGCGTGCCGCTCGAGAAAATCTCAAACGCGGAAAGATTAAGCGGGGTGGGTCGACGATCACTATGCAGCTTGCCAAGAATATGTTTTTATCTCCCGAGCGGAGTTATCTGCGCAAGGCTCAAGAGGTCGTTGCAGCAGGCATGATGGAAGTCGTGCTGGATAAGCGACGTATTCTTGAGCTCTATCTGAATGTTGCGGAGTGGGGTGTGGGTGTGTTTGGCATTGAGGCGGCGGCCCGCCACTACTTTGGTATTTCTGCGTCTGAACTCGACCCGATTCAGTCCGCTTGGCTTGCCTCGATTCTTCCCGCGCCACGACGTTTTGATCGTCAGAGAGAGTCCGAGTGGATTAATGAAAAGTCATTGATCATTCTTGATCGTATGCCTAAGGTAGCGCTTCCTTAGCGCGTTAAAATTCACCCTATGCCAATTCCTTCTTTTCAATCATCAAGACCCCCAACTCTCGTGGCCTGGCTCGGATATGGCGGCCTTATTCCGTTTGTTGCGCTCGTGGTCGGCCTGCAGGTTAGCCCCGATTGGGCCGATCGTTTTGGCATTTGGCTTTTGGGGTACGGCGCTGTAATCCTGAGTTTTGTCGGGGCCCTGCACTGGGGCTTTGCGATGATGATCGAAGAACTTGCTCTTGCTCGGCGGCAGCGTGCCTATGCCTGGAGTGTTTTCCCGAGTCTTATCGGGTTCGCAGCGATCATTCTTGGACCGGGGCTTGGTTTTTCATTGCTTGTTGTGGGGTTCGCCTTGGCCTATTGGCAAGATATTGACCTCGCGAATCACACCCCCGTACCACCCTGGTATCCTCGACTGCGAGCTCGTCTTTCTGCCGTTGCTTGTCTCAGTCTGATCGCGGCGGTTCTCTTTTAATTTTTATAGGAACGGTGGAAGTTATGAAAGCCTATCGAATTGACCCCGCAGCAAAAGCCATTACTGAAATTGACCTTCCCAATGCCCAAGAGGGGTTAGCCGAAATCGGCGCTCAGAAAGATATTGGATTTGATGAGATCGATGACAACGGTGATCGCCTTTATTTTGATGAGGCTTGTTTTATAAACGAGAAACCTGGTGCAGGTCGCTTTCAGTTGGATCGTCTTCCGCCTGTGTCGGGTATTGGCATCATCGCAGGGTGGGATTTGTCTGCGGACAAGTTGGATAGCGTAAAAGTTACGCATGAGACACTCGTTTCGCGAGTAAAGTTTCTCTAGGGATATCCCCCGTATGTCCCGCATCATGATGCGATGCGGGTTACACTCAGCACATGAACGAATTGCTCTGGGGTTCCCAGTGGCCGTCGCAGTTCAGTCTTCTCGCTGCTGCAGCACTTATGCTGATCTGTGGGGCGCTTGCGGTAAGAGTTCTCTCATCAACGCTGCGCCTACCCGAAGTTACGGCCTTCATCTTATGCGGACTATTTCTCGGACCGAGTGGGGTCGGGCTCGTGTCTACCGAGACAGTCAGTGGCTTATCGATTCTCGCCGATGTCGCACTCGGCTTGATCCTGTTCGATCTAGGTCGTCATGTGGATCCGGTCTGGCTTCTACGTGAGCGCTGGGCCTTAATAACTGCGTTAACACAGACGCTGACTGTTTTTGTCGGCGTAGCCCTATTACTTGTCAACCTAGGGACTGAGCCTTTGCTGGCAGCCATGATGGCGAGCTTGGTGTGTGCCGGATCTCCGGTGATTTCCTTCTGGGTTGCGCAAGAAACGAAGGCGGAAGGGCAGGTTACCAATCGGATGTTGCACGCTGTTGCGCTACAGTGCATCTTTGCTGTTGGTATTTTTGCGCTCTGCTTTCAAGTCTTGCATGTCTCGCAAGCAGCCGACTGGAAGACGGCGCTCGGTCATCCGATCTACCTGACGGTTGGGTCCGTTGTGCTTGGCTTCGTGATGAGTCGTATCGCACTTTTTTTATCCAATTTGCTTCAGCCACGAGTCGCCCTCCAGCAGCTCGTCGTCATAGGCTTCATTGTCATTCTTGTTGAGGCTAACGATCTCCTCAGGCTCTCGCCACTCATCTCGCTGCTTGTCTTTGGCATCGGTAGCAGGGGGTATGGTAAGAATGCTGCCCTTCAGCCAGCAAGCTCCGGGGTGTCACGCCAGTTGGTCTTCGCTTTCTTCCTGGTCTACCTCGGCTCAACGCTCGTGGTTGATTTTCGACCGGAACTTCTTCTTCTTGGGGTCGGTATATTTGTCCTCCGCTGGATTTTGTTGCTCCTGCCTTCGGTACTTCTTTCGCGTAAGAATGGACTCTCCTACAAAAAGGGTGCCTTGCTTGGAACGGCGCTCGTTCCCCTTTCAGGGGTCTCGATCGTCTTGGTGGGTCATACGACCAGTTTTTATCCGGAGTTTGGCGTCGCACTCGATAGCAGGCTTGCAACGGCAGTATTTGTCTCGTCTTTGGTAGGGCCACTCTTAACTTGGTGGAGCCTGCGCCTAGCGGGGGAGGGGAGGTCGGATGCTTGAGTTTGGCCAGTCAGCCCCACTGACGCTTGGCATTGAGCTTGAGCTACAGCTGGTCAACCGTCGGGATTTCAATCTGACGCGGGCGTCCAGTGATCTGCTTGAGCGGCTTCGGCAGCGACCACACGGTTTCGATATCAAGCCAGAGATCACTGAATCGATGATTGAGATCGCAACGGGGATTCATCACGATACGGAGTCGGCTCTCACTGAGCTGAAAGCGATTCGATCATTACTTGTCGGGCACGCTGACCTGATGAATATCGCTATTTCCGGCGGCGGTGCACATCCGTTTCAGCACTGGGATGACCAGAGAATATTCCAGGCCGATCGCTATCGGCTTGTCTCAGATTTATACGGATATCTCGCCAAGCAGTTCACTGTCTACGGTCAGCATATTCATATTGGTTGCCCGAGTGGCGATCATGCGATCGGACTGGCGAATTTTCTGTCGAGTTATCTTCCTGACTTTATCGCCCTGTCTTCCGCGTCGCCGTTTTATCAAGGGGTCGACACGCAGTTTCAGTCGTCGCGGTTGACGAGCGTCAATGCCTTTCCGCTGAGCGGCAGAATGCCAGGATTTGGCTCATGGGATGACTTTGCTGCATTCTTCGATCAGATGCGAGCACTCGGCATTGTCGAGTCGATGAAAGACTTTTACTGGG
>JBDLRA010000188.1:0-3916 GCA_039800285.1 Pseudomonadota bacterium | reverse complement strand
TCGCGATGGTCTTCGCAGCGATGGTGGCACTGATTCTTGGCATGGGTATGCCAACAACCGCCGCCTATGCGATTGCCGCTGCCGTACTCGCACCGGGCCTGTCTAAGATCGGCGTTGAGCCCCTAGTGGCACACATGTTCATTTTTTATTTTGCAGTGATCTCAGCGATCACTCCGCCGGTCGCGCTTGCATCCTTTGCCGCAGCAGGCATGTGTAATGGGGATCCATGGAAGACATCATGGGCGGCGCTGAAAATGGGACTGGCCACCTTCCTTGTGCCCTTCATGTTCTTCTTTAGTCCGGCACTGCTCATGCAGGGGTCGGCCGCAGAGATTATCCAGGTGACCGTGACCGGTGCAATTGGTGTCTGGTTCTTAGCCGGATCCACCGAGGGCTGGTTTGGTGGCAAGCTTGTGATGCCGTTGCGAGTCGTCCTGTTTGTTGCGGCGATTGCGGTGATCGTTCCTGAAACAACGTCTGATATTGCGGGCCTCATCGTTGGATTTGGGATCTATCTGGTCCAACGAGCACGGCTTAAGAAGGCGGTTGCCTAACGCGTGATGTCCGGATGAGTTCGGCGGGCGATCTATCGAACTGTCCCCGGCGAAGATAAAAAGAACGCGCGATAATACGGACGCGGACATCGAGAGATGTCCGCGTTTTCTTTTCCATTTTCGTGCGCTGAGGCTACTGCTATGAAGACTGAGATTCCGACCCCCGACCAATACCAAGAACTTCGCGAGGCCCTGCGGGACCTGTGCGGTCAGTTTGATTCCGCCTATTGGCAGAAGGTCGATGAGGCGCGTGGATATCCAGAAGACTTCGTGAATGCCCTGACACAGGCCGGCTGGCTCGCTGCGCTGATCCCTGCCGAGTATGGTGGCTCCGGGCTCGGTCTCGCCGAGGCGTCGGTCATCATGGAGGAGATTAATCTTTCAGGCGGTAACGCAGGCTCTTGCCATGGCCAGATGTACAACATGGGCACGTTGTTACGCCATGGTTCGAAGGCACAGAAAGAGTTTTATCTGCCAAAAATTGCCAGTGGTGAGTGGCGACTCCAGTCCATGGCGGTCACAGAGCCGACCACGGGAACCGACACGACAAAACTGAAGACGACTGCCGTGAAAAAAGGTGATCGCTACGTCGTAAATGGCCAGAAGGTCTGGATCTCGCGTATTCAGCACTCTGATTTCATGATTCTTTTAGCCCGGACAACCCCTCTTGCTGAAGTTAAAAAGAAATCGGAGGGCATGTCGATTTTTATGGTGGATCTCAAGCAGGCGATGGCCAATGGCATGACGGTTCGCCCGATCTTGAATATGGTCAACCATGAAACGAATGAAGTTTTCTTCGACAATCTAGAGATTCCCGCGGAGAACCTGATCGGTGAAGAGGGCCAGGGATTCAAATACATTCTTGATGGTCTCAATGCGGAGCGTGTGCTGATTGCAGCCGAGTGTATAGGAGACGCCTACTGGCTGATTGACAAGGCACGTCGCTACGCATCCGAGCGAGTCGTGTTTGATCGACCGATCGGGATGAACCAAGGTATTCAGTTCCCGATTGCAGATGCCTACATTGAGACCGAAGCGGCAAACCTAATGCGTTTTGAAGCCTGTCGCCTTTTTGACGAAGGTCAGCCCTGTGGCCCTCAGGCCAATATGGCGAAGTACCTTGCCGCGAAGGCGTCATTTGAAGCGGCAAACGTTTGTCTGCAGACACATGGCGGGTTTGGATTTGCCTGCGAGTACGATGTCGAGCGGAAATTCCGTGAGACGCGTCTGTATCAGGTCGCGCCGATTTCTACCAACCTGATTTATTCCTACGTTGCCGAGCACCTGTTGGGCTTGCCGCGCTCTTTCTAATCGAGGTCGTTCATGTCTTCCCCGCACATCTCAGAGAGCCCATCGCAGCAGCTCGCCGCATTCGCAGCGGCACTCAAGTTTGAAGACATTCCTGAGCCAGTTGTTCGACGTACGGAGGAGCTCTTTCTTGACTGGATTGCTTCTGCGATTGCTGGAGGGAACGCCCGAGGCGTGAAAACGATTGCTCGATTCTGTCGGAGCCAGGGGTTGCCCTCGGGGCCGAGCGAGGTGTTTGCGGAGCGACAGGGCAATAGCCCCTATCTGGCGGCGATGGCTAATGCGGCGGCATCCCATGTGGTCGAGCAGGATGACCTGCATAACAGTTCTGTCTTGCACCCGGCGACTGTTGTCTTTCCGCCAGCACTGGCTGTGGCGCAGGCCATTGGGGCCTCCGGAAAAGATCTCATTACCGCATCGGTTGCAGGCTATGAGGTTGGTGTTCGTGTCGGGGAGTTTCTCGGGCGTTCTCATTACACCGTATTTCACACGACGGGTACCGTCGGCACGATTGCTGCCGCTGCTGCCGTGGGTCGACTTTTGCAGCTTCATGCGGTTCAGATGGGTCATGCATTTGGCTCGGCAGGAACGCAGGCGGCTGGCCTTTGGGAGTTTCTGCGTGATGCAGCGGACTCTAAGCAGCTTCATACTGCGCATGCGTCTGGCGCTGGTCTTGCCGCTGCAATGATGGCAAAAGATGGGCTGACGGGTGCGGTTCAGATTTTTGAAGGCAAACAAGGCATGGCTGCAGGGATGTCGAAAGATGCCAACATCGCTGCCTTAACAGACCGACTGGGTCGCCGTTGGGCGACAGCCGAGACCTCCTTCAAATACCACGCGTCCTGTCGTCATACACATCCGGCTGCAGATGCCTTGCTGATGGTCATGGCACAGCATCAGTTGACGATGGAGGATATTGCCCAGGTGATGACCCATGTGCATCAGGGTGCGATCGATGTCTTGGGCCCGGTAACAGATCCCCAGACGGTGCATCAGTCTAAGTTTTCGATGGGGACTGTGCTCGCATTGGCTGCTCGTTACCAGTTTGCGGGGCTTTCCGAGTTCGAGGACCACTTCCAGGATCCAGAGGTCAAGGCATTCCGCGAGAAGGTCAGCATGACCTTAGACCCAGAGGTCGATGCCGCGTATCCAAAACGATGGATTGGGAAGGTGACCATCAAGACCACAGACGGCCGCACGCTCCATGGTCAGTTGGACGAGCCCAAGGGGGATCCGGGTAACACCTTGTCTCGCGATGAGCTGGCCGAGAAGGCGCAGCGTCTTGCTGCGTATAGGCAGTCAGTTTCTGCTGATGACATGACGCGATTGATCGAACAGGTTTGGCGTCTATCGGCAGCCCCGAAGATTGGTTTTTTCTTGTCCTAACGCTTCGCTAAGCGTCTTATGCCAGTCGTGGCATCTTCCAGGGCAGCATGAGCCTTGTCGAGAGCCGATCCAGGCGAGGAATATTGAGCGTCTCGTGCATAGAGACGACCTCCTCGCCGAGCAGTCGTGATTCGAGAACGGATCGAACATAGAACGGCGTGTCTTCGAGCGTCTGGCGTACGCGGGCGGAGGTATCTCCTTCGGAGCGGATGCTGCGGCCAACGCGCCAAAGCGCTTTCGGTAATGTCTGACGGGCTGGTGCCTCAAAAGATTCAACGGTCTGGTCTGGTTTGAATCGAAGCGCCAGGACGCGTTCATCTCCGGATTTTTCGCGAATATCGTAGAGTACGGCGACGCTTTTATCCCGGAGGTTGGCACGTGACCAGTCCCATTCCGAAAATGGGCGAGTAATCGGTTCTGTTCCCTCGTTTGAATCGAGATAGGCATGCCCTTTCCACGATAGGGCAGGGTCTGTCAGTGTCACTTCGACGCGGCCGGAAGGGCCAATTGGCCCCCAGTGATGCCGGCTGGCGGTATCCAGCGGTGTTACGTAGTGAAAGAGTTGATCTGGAAAGACACGAATCTTTCCTTTGACTTTTTGCGGAATGGGCACCGACCATTCGTCTAGATCGATTTCAAGGCACGACCCTGTCCAGCGGAGGTGGCTT
>JBDLRA010000187.1:0-5139 GCA_039800285.1 Pseudomonadota bacterium | reverse complement strand
CTGTCGCCAGGTCAATGCCTTCCCTAAATGGGCCTTTCCACTTGGCTGATAGTGACCTGTCCATTCGCCATCTAGCATGGACAGGTCGACGTCGCCTTCGTGACGGTTGGCATCGATGTAGGTTCTCGGATACTGAGCAGCCAACAAGGCAATCCCAAGTTTGGTTGCCGGGAGATAAAGCGCATCAATATGACTGTCCTGTGCGTCACGCAGATCCTCATCCGAGAGCACACAGCCGAAGTCCGGTGGCCGCTTTTCTCCTGAGTGCGGAGAGTCAAGGACGATTGGGGTGAGCGTATCCTCTGGTTCATGAACACGAAGTACGTCATCCCGATGGGGAGGACGAAGATCAGAAATATCAGATTGCATACTGGATCTCACGACTTTGCATTGACCGGGCTACCACCGGTTCCGCCTTGATCGAGAAAACAAGCGCTGAACTGATCGTCGCTGATTTTGCTGAGCGAGGGGCGCTCGACTTGGCATCGTGGACCAGCGTGGGGACAGCGCGGGTGAAAGTGACAGCCGGACGGCGGGTATATCGGAGATGGGATTTCGCCCTTAAGGGGCGCAAAGCGCTGACGCCGATTCTTGATGTTGGGGAGGTTGCTCAGTAGCGCCTGTGTGTAGGGGTGACGAGGGGAAGAGAAGATGCGCTCTGCGGGCGCGCTCTCCACAATGCGTCCAAGGTACATGATGACGACACGGTCAGAGATGTGACGCACAACGCCGAGATCATGGCTGATGAAAAGATAAGTTAGCTGAAGCTCCTGGCGAAGCTTCATAAACAAGTTCAAGACCTGCGCCTGGATTGAGACATCTAAGGCAGCGACACTCTCGTCGCAGACCAAAAACCTTGGTTTGACCGCGAGCGCTCGAGCGATCCCGATCCGCGCGCGCTGGCCACCGGAAAATTGATGTGGATAACGATGGCGATAGCTTGGGTCGAGTCCCACACGTTCGAGCATCTCGACGACATAGTCTTCTACCGAAGAAGATGCCACGATCCCGTGCACTGATGGTGCCTCGCCAACAATGTCGATGACACGCATCCGGGGATTAAGCGACGACATTGGGTCCTGGAAGATCATCTGGGTTGCAAGATTTGCAGATCTCGCTTCGGTCGGCGTCATCTTTGTCAGGGGCTTACCCTCAAAGAGCATCTCGCCACTGGTGGCTGTGTGAATCCCGGCCACGATCCTACCCAGCGTGGATTTGCCGCAGCCTGATTCACCAACAAGACCGACGACCTCGCCGGGCATGATCGCTAAGCTGACGTCGTCAACGGCCTGAACGACCTCTTCACTCTGATGTCCGCCAAATATTTTGGCGATTCGTGCGGCAGCATCTAGCTCCTTCACAAATCGTTTACTGACGTTTTGCAGCTCGACGATCGGCACAGTCGTCATCAATGATTGCCCCTCAAGGGATGGTGGCAGCGAATCTGGTTGCCATTTGGCGCGATACTGACCTCAGGCACCACCTGGTCACAGGTAGTGCTGCGGTAGTCACAGCGGGGCGCAAAGGCACAGCCGACTGGAAGCTGACTCATGGACGGCGCGGCGCCCGGGATCTGTTGCAGTGGCTGACCCGGAATCGCTGCCGACGGAAGGGAGGCGAGTAGACCGTTGGTATAGGGATGGGCGCAGCGATCTAAGACATCGTCGACTGCCCCGTATTCAACGATGCGGCCGGCGTACATGACGGCGATTTGCTGCGCAAGACCAGCGACGACGGTTAGGTCATGCGTAATCCAAATTAACGCGGTCCCCGTTTCAGCGCATAAGTCTTGAACTTCTGCGAGTATCTGGCTCTGAATCGTGACATCTAACGCAGTCGTCGGCTCATCCGCAATAATCAGCGACGGGCGATTTAACAGTGCAATGGCGATCGCTACACGTTGGCGCATACCGCCAGAGAATTGATGGGGGTATGCAAGAAGCCGCTCATCGGGCGATGGGATCCCTACCCTTGCGAGCGCATCTTTCGCACGCGCTCTCGCGGCTTTTTCACTGACCTGCTCGTGTGCCTGAATCGCCTCAATCATTTGTGTGTCGATACGCAATACCGGATTGAGCGTCATCATGGGATCTTGAAAGATCATTGCCATTGTCTTGCCACGTCGCTGGCGAATCTGCTCTTGATCTAGCCCCACAAGTTCATCCCCGTTGAGCCGAACAGAACCTGAGACGATTCGCCCGGGGGGGTCGATCAGTCCCATGATTGAGAATCCTGTCACGGACTTCCCAGAACCCGACTCACCCACCAGACCGAGGACCTCGCCTTGTCGGACATCAAAAGAGACCCCATTTACGGCTGTGACCAAACCGGCGCGGGTCTCAAAATGCGTCACGAGGTCCCGAACGCTAAGTACGACGTCAGCCATATCTATCGCTCCAGACGGGGGTTGAGCACGTCTCGGATGCGGTCCCCTACCAGGTTAATCGCCACAATCGTGATCAGTAAGGCCAAGCCAGGAAAGAAGCTAATCCAGTAGCGCCCGCTTAGCATGTATTGAAAGCCATTCGAAATCAGAACACCCAACGATGGCTCTGTCTGGGGAAGGCCGACGCCCAGAAAGGAAAGGGTTGCCTCAAGCGCAATGGCATGCGCGGTTTGTACCGTAAAAATCACGATGACGGGTGCCATACAGTTCGGCAGGATGTGGCGAAACATGATTCGTCTGTTCGAAATCCCAAGAGATTTCGCTGCCTCGACATATTCCTTGTTCCGCTCAACGAGAGCGCTTCCTCGAACGGTGCGTGCGTAGTAGGCCCACTGAACGACGACAAGCGCGATGATGATTTTGTCGACACCCTTGCCGAGTGCCGCGACCAGAATTAACGCGACGAGAATTGCTGGAAGTGATAACTGCAAGTCAACCAGGCGCATGACAAACGCCTCGGTTTTTCCGCCCACATACGCCGCAAGCAGCCCAACGGAAACCCCGATCGTGGCCGCAAGCAGTCCCGAAAGTGCACCAACTAATAACGAGATGCGAAGGCCATACAGAATGCCTGAGTAAAGATCCCGCCCGACTCCATCCGTGCCAAGCCAGGCCTTGAACCCAGCCATCGTGCTCTCCCCGGGCTTCAGACGCGAGTCCATCAGGTCGACATTTGTGAGGTCGTAAGGATTCTGTGGGGTGATCCAGGGGGCAAGCGCTGCGAGAAAAATCACGAACAAGAAGACCACAAAACCGACGAGGGCGATGCGATCCTGCGCGAACGATCTCACGAATCGACGCCATGGTGTTTCGTGATTGATTTCTGTAGCTGATATGAAGTTTCTTGCGGTCATAACCGTTGCCTTAAGCGCCTTTCGCAGTAATGCGCAGGCGTGGATCAAGAACCGTATAAATAAGATCCACAATGAGATTCACGATCACGAACAAGACGACAACAACCATGATGTAGGCAACGATGACCGGGCGATCAAGTCTCTGTATCGATTCAAGCAGCAACTTGCCCATTCCTGGCCAAGCAAAAATTGTCTCAGTCACAACAGAGAAGGCAACGAGAGAGCCGAACTCGAGCCCCAGGACAGTCACAACAGGAATGAGAATATTTTTGAGGATGTGAACACCGATGATTCGCGAACTTTTGAGCCCCTTCGCGCGAGCAAACTTCACGTAATCCATCAGAGCGACCTCCCGAACCCCTGCCCGGGCCAGGCGAATCACGAGGCTAATTTTGGTCGTCGCTAAATTAAACGCTGGCAGCGCAATAAATGCCCAGCCAGCCGGAGAAAGCAGGCTTGTCTGAATTCCCAGAAATGCTTGTGTCTCGCCTCGCCCGGTCGCTGGCAGCCATCCAAGCATGACCGCAAACACCATAATCAACATCAGGCCAACCCAGAAGGAGGGCAGCGAGAAACCCAGGATCGAGCCACTCATGATGGCCCGTGAACTAAGGTGATCCGGCTTGAGTCCAGCGTAAATACCAAGAGGAAGCCCAATCACGATGGCCAATAGCAGGGCGACCAACGCAAGCTCCATGGTTGCAGGCATTCGACTTAGAATCAGCTGAATGGCCGGCTCGCCGTGCACGAAGGAATGCCCGAGATCCCCTCTCATGACGCCCTTCAGGAAATACCAGAACTGCTCCCAGATGGGCTTATCGAGTCCGAGAGCAGCTGCTGTTTCGGCGATCGCCTTTTGGTCCATCTCCGGTGAGATGAGCATCCATATGGGATCGCCGATGACGTTTACACCAAAAAACACAAGCACCATCATCACGGCGATGACGAGCAGGGCTTGAGCGATCCGTCGTATTAAAAATGCAAGCATTGGTTCCCGATTAAAAAATTCTAGGAATCGATACGGTTCGGATCACGCAAGCCTCGGGGGTGTCACCGCGCATTAACGACGGGATATTCCCGTTGCTAAGGTGTACTCGTCAGCGCGCGGCTCAACCTTGATCCCCTTTTTAGAAGCCCATACGTTTGTCTGGTAATGCGAGGGAATGATGGCGAAGTCATTGAAGGCAATTTCGGATGCCGTCGCAAGGAGCGCTGCCCGTTTGGCGTCGTCAACCGTGGCAATCGCCTCGTCTAGCTTCGCATCCAGGGCGGGGTTGCTGTATCGCCCACGATTTGCGGACCCGGAGCCTTTCGCTTTATCGAAGGTGCCCATGAGCGAGCGCAATGGACCAGAGGACTCACCCGTAGTCGCCCCCCATCCGAGCAGCATGAAGGAAAACTCTGGCTCGCCTTTGGCTCCTGTTGATGCTCTTGTAAAAAAGTTACTGGCCGGCATGGTCTCAATCTCTGTCTCAATCCCTAACCGGGTAAACATCTGAGCAACAGCTTCGATGATCTTCGTGTCGTTCGTGTAGCGCCCATTCGGACCGTGCATTTTCATCTTAAATCCGTTGGGGTAACCCGCCTCTGTTAGGAGTCGCTTGGCTCCCGCGAGATCAAACGCGGTCGGCTGTAGGCGCTGCGAGGTTCCAAAGAAGCTCTTCGGCAGAACCTGCTCGGCTGGCACTGCAGCGCCGTCCATGAGTCGATCAACAATGGCCTGACGATTGATCGCCATTGAGAGCGCCTGCCGAACGCGGCGGTCGCGCAGCGGATTCTTGATTCGCGAGCCATCTTTGGCAGTAATGAAGGGGCTGAACTCCCGGAACTGGTCCATGT
>JBDLRA010000186.1:0-4209 GCA_039800285.1 Pseudomonadota bacterium | reverse complement strand
TGGATTTGAGATCCCCGATGCCCCAGGCAAGTATTTTTATGTCTGGCTTGATGCCCCGATTGGCTATTACGCGAGCCTTCAGAAGCTCTGTCACGACACGGGACGAGACTTTGAACACTACGTTCGCAAGGACTCGCCCGTTGAGCAGTACCACTTCATCGGCAAAGACATTCTTTATTTCCACACCCTGTTCTGGCCAGCGATGCTGCACTTTGCCGGCTATCGAACGCCGACCAATGTCTTTGCCCACGGGTTTCTGACGGTGGATGGCGCCAAGATGAGCAAGTCCCGCGGCACGTTCATTACGGCCGAGAGCTACCTGAGTCACAAACTCAATCCGGAATGGCTGCGGTATTACTTCGCCGCCAAACTCAATGGCTCGATGGAAGATCTGGATCTGAACTTTGATGATTTCATTGCTCGGATCAATAGCGACCTTGTTGGCAAGTACGTGAATATCGCCAGCCGTTGCGCAGGATTTATCACCAAGCGTTTCGATGGACATCTGGACCCGCAGTCCTTGGGCCCAGACGCACATCCCATTAGTGGCGCCATCGTTGCTGCGGCACCCGAGATCGCCAAGGCCTATGAGGTTCGGGATACGGCCCGAGTGGTCCGCGAGATCACCACCCTGATGGATAAGATCAACGGGCTGATCGACACCGAAAAGCCCTGGGAGCTGGCCAAGCAGGCGCAGGAGAACCCCGACCTGCTGCCGCGACTTCAGGCCATCTGCACAACCGCCCTGCGAGCCTTCGCCCAGCTAACCATTCTGCTAAAGCCCATCCTGCCTCTGACCGCAGCCCGGGTCGAGCAGGAGGTCTTTGCCTTGGCGCAGCCCCTGACCTGGCGGGACCTGGAGAGCCCGCCAATTCGCCGTGTGGCAGGGTTTTCCCACCTCATGACCCGGGTGGATCGGGCCGTTATTGACCAGCTGATCGAGGCGAATCGCAGCTCCCTCGGATAAAATCCGGCCATGGCCAAATACGAGTCCGATATCACCCAGTTCCTTCGTCGACTGAAGGAAGAAAAGCCCCATCTCGCTGAAGCCCAGCGACAGGGTCGAGCCATCTTGTGGGAAAAGGAGCCCCTGGACCTGCAGGCCCTAGAGCAAGAGCGTCAGGTCCGCGTTCGCCAAAAGCCCTACGTGTATCAGCCGGACTAGTCTGATGTCCGACACCCCTGAGCAACAAGACCAGGCCGCGGCCGACTCGCCGGTACAGGAAGTCCTGCCGGATATGATCGCTCGGCTCTATGGCGAGCCGCTCACCCAGATCCCCAAGGATCTCTACATCCCGCCCGATGCCCTTGAGGTCATCCTAGAAACCTTCGAAGGTCCCCTTGACCTTCTGCTCTATCTGATCAGACGCCAGAACTTCAACATCCTCGATATCCCAATGGCAGAGGTCACCCGCCAGTACCTGGGTTATATCGAGGAGGTACGCTCCCGCAACCTGGAACTGGCAGCGGACTACCTGTTGATGGCGGCCATGCTGATCGAAATCAAATCACGCATGCTCCTGCCGGTTCGCCCGAAAGAAGGTGAAGAAGAAGTCGATGACCCGCGTGCAGAACTGGTACGTCGTCTGCTGGAGTACGAGCAGATGAAGATTGCTGCCCAGCAGATCGATAAATTCCCGCAGCTTGGTCGTGATGTGCTGACTGCCCAGGTCTATGTCGAGCAGTCCGCCACGCCGCGAATGCCAGACGTCAATCCCGATGACCTTCGGGCCGCATGGCATGATATTTTGCGTCGGGCAAAACTGACACAGCATCACCATATTAGCCGTGAGCCGCTCTCCGTTCGCGAACACATGTCGCGGATTCTGAAATTTCTGCAGGGCCGACCTTTTGTTGAGTTCACGGAACTCTTTATGGAAGAACTCGCCCATGGCGGTGGCGTTCCCATCGTCGTCGTGCATTTCCTTGCACTCTTAGAGCTCGCACGCGAAGGCCTCGTCGAGGTGACACAGGCCGAGGCCTATGCCCCGATCTATGTGCGCCTTGGCTATTCGCCCTCGTGAACCTTGCTCAACACAACACACTTCACTTCGAATCCTCAGCAGACGCGCTGATCGAGATCACCAGTCTCACGCAGCTGGAATCGGCTAGCCGATCGCTCGCGCAACGACCTCGCATGATTCTCGGATCAGGAAGCAATGTCGTCTTACCCGATCACATCGATGCAACAGTGCTGCTCAACCGACTCATGGGGCGCCGCATCACTGACACGGGTCTGGCGACGATTGCCAGCGGTGAACCCTGGCATGCGCTCGTGCTCTGGAGCCTCGACCAAGGGTTTGCGGGACTCGAAAATCTCGCGCTCATCCCCGGCACTGTCGGTGCGGCTCCCATTCAGAATATCGGCGCCTATGGGGCAGAGGTCAAAGAAACCATCTGCCAGGTCACAGCCTGGGATTTTCACAAGCATCAACTGGTTCAGTTTTCTCAAGAAGACTGCCGCTTCGGCTATCGCGATAGCGTTTTCAAAGATCCCGCCCAACAAGGCCCCTGGAATGCGCCTCGATATTTCATCACCGAGGTCACCTTTCAGCTGCAGCCTATGGACAAGGCCGTGCTGAAGACAAACTACGGTGATCTTGCCGCCGCGCTTGCCGAGTATCGCGCACCGATCTCGGCCCAACAGGTGGCACAGGCCGTCACGGCCATTCGCCAGCGCAAGCTTCCCGACCCCGATCAGCTTGGTAACGTCGGCAGCTTCTTTAAAAATCCCATCATCAGTCGGCTACAGGCTGACCAGATAAAAGCCCTGCATCCTGATCTCCCCGTTTACTCACTCGGACCCGAGCCGCAGAAGGACTGCAAGATCTCCGCAGCCTGGCTGATTGATCGTTGCGGGTTTAAAGGGGTGCGGCGAGACAACGTCGGTGTACACCAGGACCATGCCCTAGTGCTGGTGCACTACGGTGGTGGCAGTCAGCGGGCGTTGATGCGACTGGCGCAAGAGATCCAACAAAGCGTCGTTGCCCGCTTCGGTGTCATGCTCGAACCAGAGCCGCTGATCGTTCCAGAGGGTGAGGTTTAACCACGGCGAAAGACCAGCCGAGCCTCGTCCGAAGCCTTGGGATCAAAGGCATAGTCCTCAACGTCAAATGCCGCCAACCCCATCGGGTCATCAATCTTATTTTCAATCGCGTAACGCACCATCAGCCCGCGGGCACGCTTGGCCGAAAAACTGACAACCTTATAGGTCGACCCCTTACGCTCCTGAAAGACCGGGGTGACCACCGGATAGTCAAGTCCCTTGACGGCCTTAAAGTACTCGTCAGAGGCAAGATTGATCAGCACCTTCTGTCGATGGCTAGAAAGCGCCTCGTTGATGGCATGACCGATCCGCTCTCCCCAGAACTGATAGAGGTCTTTGCCTCGCGCGTTCGAAAGCAACGTCCCCATTTCAAGGCGATAAGGCTGAATCAGATCCAATGGCCGCAACAACCCGTAAAGCCCCGACAGAATCCGCAGATGTTTCTGGGCACGTGTGAGCTGTGTCTTATTCAGGCCAGGCGCATCAAGCCCCTCGTAGACATCCCCATTAAAGGCAAGAACAGCCTGTTTGGCGTTTGCTGCTGAAAAAGGTCGCTTCCAAGACGAAAACCGGGCAACGTTTAATGCGGCGAGTCGGTCACTCAGGTCCATCAGCTTCGACAGTTGCGGGGCCGTGTAATCCCGAAGCTGTTTGACCAGAATCGCCGACTGATCCAGGAAGTCGCACTGGGTACTGACGTCCGTGGCGGGCGGGGTTTCGAAATCAAGTGTCTTGGCGGGCGAGATCACCATCAGCATGCGCGTCACTCCTTTAATGAGACCAGATGGTTAGGCGGTTGTGCCGTTGATTGTAGACACAGTGCAGGCGATCCCCGATCGCGGACGAATCGTCACACGGGTGATCGGAAAGACGTCGGCAACATTCACCATACGGAAGTCAAACCGCCGAAGCAGTTCGGAAAGAATCAGGCTCGCCTCGAGTTGGGCAATCGTCGCCCCTGTGCAGACCCGCGGACCAAGACCAAAGGGGATATAGGTCCCCATCTTCGGGGCAGGCTGATCTTCCGCAAATCGAGACGGGTTAAATTCGGCTGGTTGACTCCAGTAACGCTCATGACGGTGAACAAGCCATGGCGAGACAACAATGAAGCTATCTTCCTTCACGGGATAGCGGCCAAGGCGATCAGCCTTTAAGGCACGACG
>JBDLRA010000185.1:0-9008 GCA_039800285.1 Pseudomonadota bacterium | reverse complement strand
GCGAGAGATTCGCTCAGTAAAAGCGCAGCAATGCATCCGCCAGATAAAGCCGGACCCGCATCCCGATCTCGGTGGTGTAGCCCACCGATGGGAACCGAATAGCGCCGCGCTGATCCACAATGAAGAAAGCAGGAACGGCTCTAAAGCCGAGGATGTCCAGAAGTCTTCCATCGGAATCAACCCAGACCGGCCATGCAAATCCCCGCCGCAGCATATGGTCCTTGACGCGAACTGCAGCCCCCGACTGAACGGCGACCGTGACAACAGGATGATCGCCAACGAGGCTTGAGATGCTGCTTTCCTCCAACTTGCAGATGCTGCACCACTCTGCCCAGACATGCACCGCAACCGCCCGGCCAGGGACGGCGGCCCTTGCCGCTTCAATGCCCTCTGCCAAGGTAAGAATCCTGGTCTGCCCGTCTCGATCAATCCACTCTGAGCGAAGATCGAGCAACTCCCCGGGGATCTGCCCACTCGGTACGGACCAGGTCTGCCAGAGATGTACGCCAGACACCATCAACAGCAGCAAGAAAAGAAAGCGCCGGTTGCGGCGGAAAGCCGCCAGGAACCTCGACCAAAGCCCGAGCTGCTCCGACATGTCAGACAAACTCAGTGGACTGCCGCTGCCATAACTCTTTATAGAGTCCGTTCATTTCTAAAAGGGCGTGGTGGGTCCCTTGCTCCCGGATGGCGCCGTTTTGAATCACAACAATACGATCCATCCGCGTCAGAGTTGACAAGCGATGGGCAATAACAACCACTGTTCGATCCTGACAGACGCGATCGATCGCATCTTGAATCAACGCCTCGGTCGCACTATCGAGCGCCGACGTTGCCTCATCCAGAACAAGAATTGGGGCATTCTTAATAAAAGCACGTGCTAACGCGATGCGTTGCCGCTCCCCACCGGAGAGCTTCACGCCCCCTTCGCCAACCAGCGAATCAATTCCCTCGGGACGGGACTGAATAAAACCGTCGCAGTGTGCGAGACGAGCAGCCTCCCAGACTTGCTCTTCGGTGGCATCTGTCAAGGGGTAGGCAATGTTCTCCTTGAGTGAGCGGTGAAACAGTGCGGGATCCTGCGGAACATCTGCGATAGCCTGGTTCAGGCTGTCGAGGGTAACCGTCGCAATATCCTGACCGTCAATCAGAATGCGACCGCCAGCGAGATCAAAATGCCGACGCAGCAACCGCGTTAAGGTGCTCTTGCCAGCACCACTTGGTCCAACGAGACCCACTTTTTCATTCGGATGAATCACCAGATTGAAGTCGCGAAAGAGATAACGGCCATCAGACAAACGATAGTCCACATGTTCAAACCGAATCTCACCTTGTGTTACCACGAGGGGCTTGGCATTGGGAGCTTCTGTGACCTGATGCGGGCGAGAAATCAATGCAAGCGCTGACTCAAGCGTACCCACCTGTTCAAAGTACTGGATCAATTGGGTCGACAACCCCCAGACATTCAGCACGAGAATGGCAGCCAGCGAGATCGCCATCACCACATCGCCAAGACTCATGGCGCCATCGAGGTAAGCGTCGATCGACAGGCCAATAAAAAGACACTGAAACAGCAGCAATGCGGAGTACAACACCAGCATCATGTAGATGAGAAACCGCCGTGTATTCATGGAGGCGGTCTTCTCTAGATCTAACACACGGAATAGACCAAGACGCTCCGCAATCCGCTTCGCATTGGCACGAACGAGATCCATATTGGAGACCGCGTCGACCAGCTTGCCAGTCGAGGCCGATGCCTGCTCACCAAAGGCACGAAACAAAGGTGCGCACCGGCTGGCAAACCAGGCAGACAACCAGATAAAAACGACGAGCCACAGCAGGAATGTCCAGAAGAAATAGGCGGGCACCGCCGAGAGAACAATCGCGGCCATCAGGATAGCGACCACCATCCGAACAAATCCGTTAAAAACGATCTCCATCAACGCAACCATGGCCTGGCCAATCTGTTTGACCTTTTGGCTCACGCTCCCTGACATGTGGTCTTGAAAGAACTGCGTGGAATGCCCCTCAAGCCAACAGTAGACCTCGAGCTGAGCACGCTTACGCACCTCTGGGGCCGTGTAGAGATCAAGCCAGTCGCGCAGTCGATTTGCGCCAGAAGAAACAAACCAGACGATGACGATCCACCAAAATAGTGACCAGACGCGCCCATGATCGGGCTGCCCGGTCTTTAATTCATCGATCATGTCGCGCATTAAGATCGGCTCAAATCCCATCAACCCAATCCCGGTCGCAGCGAGCAGTGCAAGCCCTAAAGAACGAAGACGAAACTCACGCCAGACAAGCGACCAGAAGAACTGATAGGGCGTTGGAGGAATTCTTTTGGGAGATAACCGAGTCAGGGTCTCGGGGGTGAGGCTGAGTTGAGATAGGCTAGCCATGAACCTGCTCATAAAGGGTGAACAACTTTTTATCCTCTTCAGTGACCTGGGCCATCAAACCAGTCTCCCAGGCAAGATACTGACGCATCGCATCCCGATTACCCGAATGCCGATCGTGCACAAAAAATAGAAAGTCAATGCAGTCGGCATCGCTTGGCTGATCGGGTGTTGCCTCTGTCGGAAATCCCGTCAAACGCCAGGTCTGCAGGCCGCCTTTGAGAATCTGCACCGGCAAAGATTGCTTCTGCTTTTCGCCATCTAACTCGGTGGCCGCGAGATAGGCCTTCGCATCGTCATCTGCGAGCAGCACAATTCGCTCTAGATCAGGCCTTGCCGTGACGATGGATGCGATCCACCGCGCCAGATTTCTTCGACTAACCCAGACTGACCCAGGAATATGCCCACGACGAAAATCCATACTCGATCCAAGATCAACCACCAGTGCCTTGCGCTTCTGAAGCAATTCCAAAAGAACATCCGGCGAAATAGGCTCTGGTACCTGCTCTGCAGACCAGGACTTATCAGAGACCGAGGCAATCCTGTCTGCAGTCGTCATATCAAGAACATACGTCTCGTGTCCGAGCTGCCTTAACCAACTTGCGACTGAAGGGGCACGGACATGATCACCGCCATCTGCAATCACGATACGGGCGCAACGCACACCAATCCACTGATCAGTCGCCTGGATGAGCTGCCCGCCGGGCGCGTTGACCGCGCCAGGATAGCTCCCGCGGGCAAACTCCTCTGGGGTCCTGACATCACAGAGATACGTGGTTCGGGTTGTGTCTTTCCGCCATTCATTGAGGACATCGCCTGAGACCCAGGACACCTGATGATGATCCATCATCTTTTGAGCGGCAGCACGACGACGAGCGAGCGTCTCGGGTTGCTGGCATGCGGCTTGAGCGTCATCCGGATAGCGCTCACGCGATCCGTACTCAAGATCTAAGTCTGCAAGTGCCCAGCCTTGCGTGCCATTTTCTAGGGCAAAGACCGGGTTCTCAATCTCAAAGTTGATCAGCGTCTGAGCCCCAAGAATCGAACGCGTGCGGCCTGCACAGTTAATCACCACCTTCGTGGTCGGCTTCTTCACAAGATCGGTAATCCGATACGGCAGTTCCCCGTTCGGGCAGCAGATGCTGCCCGGAATGGTCATCTTATGGTGCTCATGGACTGGGCGCCCATCAATCACAACCACATCGTCACCCGACTGACGCATCTCAGCGAGTTGCCGTGCGGTTATGCGCGGCGTTCCGTAGACATGCTCAACGAGTTCGCCAAAGAGCTTACTCGGCACATTGACCCCTTTAAAAATGGGGTGGCCGAGTGACTGAGCGGCGCGAAGCCCGCCCTCAATGACAGCGCAGTTGGTGTACCCCATTGCCTCGAGACGCGACTGCGATTGCTGGGCAACGCCCGAATCACCATCATCACAGAGCACGATGCGTGTTGAACGCCGTGGCACCAACGATGTGACGCGAAGTTCGAGAATGGAATAAGGGAGCGGGATCGCGAAAAGCAAATGACCTTCGCCAAATTCACCGTCCTCGCGCACATCAAGAAGCGCTAGCTCTTGCCCATCATGGAGGGCGCGCTGCAGCTCTTGAAAAGTGATAGCCTTGGAATGCATACAGAATGTTTTGTTTTAGGGAGACCGCTATGAACATCACGCTAGAAGAACTCTCTCGCCAATGCCACCAGGCACTGAAGGCAGACTCCGGTCCCGGAGGCCGTCAACAGGTTGCCGCACTGATTCAAAAGGCACTGCAAGATCCAGACTTCATCAATACCCACATCGGTCCCACCGTCGGGGAACGCGAAATTCTCTACGAAGACCCCGAATTAGGCTTTTGCATCTTAGCCCATAACTATAAAGACCCCAAGACCGCATCACCCCACGACCATGCGCATACCTGGGCCATCTACGGCCAGGCACGTGGTGAGACGGAAATGCGAGACTACGAGGTTATCGAACGGCCGCAAAACGGAAATCCCGGGAAAGTAAGACTTACGAAAACCTACCGACTGACCCCCGGTACCGTTCACATTTACCCCGAAGGCGCGATTCACTCACCGAAACGGGAAGCCCCAACGAGTCTGATCCGTATCGAGGGCCAGAATATGGCCAACGTCCGCCGAGATCAGTTCGACGTCATCTAGCCGATTCCGCTGCCTGCATGACTCGGGCAGCGAGATCGATCAGCGCTCGGTCTTGGCCCGCTGGGCCAATCAGCGATAGCCCGAGCGGCGCACCCTCTCGTTGTGATAACGGCAGAGAGATCTGCGGCAGGCCCGCTAGCGAGGCGGCGCAGAGTAGCTGAACAGAGGCGGTACGGTATCGATCAAGGTCCGCCTCACTTGTTGTTCGTAGGGGGGCAATATCGGGCATGGTCGGAAGCACCAAAAGCCCGTCGTCGGCGAGCAGCGTGCGCATCGCATCCTTGACCCGATCCCGAAAGCCAGAAGCCGATGCGAACATCTCGAGCGTAATCTGCGATGCCCACTCGAGCCGCTCTCGCACCCCTGGACCAATGGGCGGGCAGTATTGCTCAATAAACGCGCCATTGGTCTGCCATGCCTCAAACGCTTGAACGATTCTCAGATTCAACACCATGGCATCAATGGACTCATGGGCAATCGACACTGACACTGGCGAACCAAACAGATCCGACAAAAGGGTCAGTGCAGGCCCATGCGCCTCCCGCACCTCCGGTGCCAGGAGCGCCCAAAGATCGGCAGGGAACAACAAGCGGACAGACCTTGTAGCTGGTCGCGCATCGGGGCCTAAAAGCACACTCCCGACGCGAGAGAACGTCTGCAGATCCCGCGCAAACCAGCCACAGGTATCCAGACTCGGTGAGAGTGGATAGCAGCCCTGCAGACTCACCCGATCGTGTGTTGGGCGAAGTCCAATAAGTCCGCAGTGGCTCGATGGCGCGCGTACTGAACCTCCGGTATCGGTCCCGAGCGCGAAGTCCACGAGCCGATGCGATACCACCGAGGCGGATCCAGACGAAGACCCACCGGAGATCCGCGCCGGATCCGCGCCATTGACTGGCGCGCCGAAGTGCGCGTTATTCCCGTTCATCGAAAAGGCGAACTCGTCGGTGATCGTCTTGCCGCGGAACGTTGCACCCGCATCAAGGCAGGCCTGCACGGCAGGGGCCGTCGACGTTTGGATGCCCGATGTAGCAAGCATCATGGGCTGGCCAGCGCTTGTCGGATAACCCTTGATATGAAAGAGATCTTTGACCGCGAAGGTCAGCCCATGCAACGGGCCCGATGCGGCCTGCGGCACAGGAACCCACGGGTACGGCATCCAGCCCCGTGAGGGATCAGTCTTCAGCATTTAACTGGACTGCTTTGGGGAGCGAGCGGTAGTAGCGCGCGACGTCCACGGGCCTTGTTACCCAGATCTCATTCCGACGCGCCATGATGTGGTCCAAAGCGCGGCGAAGCTGTGCCATGCGATACGGCTGCCCCATCACAAAGGTATGTAAAGAAATCGGAAAGACCACAGGCTGATCACGACTGACGCGCATCAGCTCATCAAACTGGTCAATGATGGTGTCCGCGTAGCCAGATGCAGTGAGCCTCCGACCAACAATCGCAGGCTGGTCATTGAGCTCAATCGGATACGGCACCGAAAGAATTTTTCCGTGATCAGTATTCATCCAGACGGGTTGCTCATCGCAGAGCCCCCAGTCCAACAGATACTCGTACCCCGCCTGCGCAAGAAGATCCGGCGTCTTATCACTCGGGGTGAGATAGGGAGACAACCAGCCGGTCGGTCTTACGCCGTCCGCCTGGGTCATGATCTCCGTAACCTGGCGAATCATGTCTCGCTCGGTCTGCTCGTCCATATCAATGGGGCGCTGCGTGCCGTTTGAGATGCCATGGCCGATGAGCTCGTCGCCCCGATCACGGAAGCGGGCCACTAACTCGGGACAATGGCTGTAGTTCGCCGCATTCACAATCACACCGAGGTTCATCTCGTAGTGATCGAACAGATCCGCCATACGCCAGCCCCCGACACGATTCCCGTACTCTCGCCACAGCCAGCTCCGCTGACTCCATGGCTTTGTCTCGCGATCGAGGTCAATACCGGTCGGCGCACCAAACGGGAAATGTTCTACATTGAGCGCCACATAGAGCGCAAGTTTTTTCCCGCCAGACCATGAAAAACTAGGCCGCTGTGAAATACCTGAGTACGGAAAACGCTGATGAATTGGAATCATGAGAAGTCGTAAAGCTTTTCTGGGTTATCAACAAGAATCTTTTTTCGTAGCGCTGCATCTGGAACCCATTCAGCAAAAAGATCCATCAGATCTGCGTCATTGGGCATCTCGGTCTTCATCATGACATGCGGCCAGTCCGTTCCCCAAACGAGTCGATCTGGATTGGCGGTGATCACGGCATGCACGATATCGGAAAGATCGCGATAAGGCGGAGATGACTGCTGAGAAATTCGATAAGGTCCCGTCATCTTGACCCAGGCTTTCCCGGCAGCCATCAAACCCAGAAGCCCAAGAAACCCCGGTTGATTATGTCCACGTGCCAGGGGAACATACCCAAAATGCCCGAAAACAAGATCTACTGGAAAATCAATAAAATCGTCATAAAGCGTTGGCGTCTCATCCACATGGGCTAGCAGCTCTAAATGCCAGCCGAGATCACGAATACGATGTGCCAAGTCAGTCAGTTGCGCGAGGGGCACTCCTGCAGAGCGGTCTTTCAAATCGACTAAGTTACAACGCACGCCTCGCACGCCAAGCCGGTGCATTTCAGACAACTCGTGATTGGAAACCTCTGGGTCAATGACGGCCACGCCTCTCAGCGGAATTGGCTGCTCTGTTAGCGCCGCCAATAGCGCTCGGTTATCGGTCCCGTAGACACTCGGCTGCACCAAAACACCTCGGGCGATACCAATGGCCTTCAACTGAGCAACATAGTCAGAGAGCGTGCAGTCCTCAGGGGTATAGATCCGCTCCGATGAGAACGGGTAGCGCTGTGCGGGCCCGAGGACATGGGCGTGACTATCAATGGCCCCTTCTGGTAGCGCAAGCCGAGCAGATCGAAGATGTCGATCCGGCGGCGGGCAGTGCTTAAGCAACCGACTTCAGACCAAAAATCGCGACGGCAATAACCACCAGTCCTACGACAAAAAACAGCCCCGCAATGGTGCCACCGTGACGACCCGAGAGCGCGGAAACCGCACTTTTCGCGGACTCATCCGCAACGGGGCGACCCTGGGCTTGCACCCAGTCAGACACCAGATACATGCCAAACAGCACGACGCCCATCGCCGCAGGGGCGGTCGATTCAAGCTGCTTGGTCATGATGGCTGCAATCACAAAAATCACGACAGCAACAAAACTTCCTCGGATAACACGACTGCTATTCATCGACTTACTCCTAGTGATGTCCTAAACGGATGATAATAACCAAGTCTATTGACTAGGAAAACCGCGTCATGCCCTTCCAGAGCGGTCCCCATGGGATCCAAGACCTTGCCAAGCGACTTGGCGTTATCAGTCTCGCCGCGATCGCGGGCGCCATGATTGGGCTTATCGCTACTGGCTTTTTCATGTTGGTGCAATTGGCTGCACAAATCTGGACCCCGGCTCTCACGCGCAGCTTAGAAGAACCTGCCCCCATCGTCTATAACGCCACGCTCGGTCTCGCCCTTCTCGGATCAGCCTTGATCGCGGGATTCATTCTGTCTCGAATGCGCCCACACCGACCCGAGGGTGCTGCAGATCTTATTCAGGCAGCCCAGACGCATCACCTCCCCAATATCCGCCAGGGGCTCCTGTCCTCAATACTTGCCCTCAATAACCTCTGCGGGGGTGCATCCGTCGGGGTCTTTGGACCCCTCGTCCACTTGGGCGGATGTCTGAACGCATTGTTTCTTAAGCGGCAACGAGACTTTCCCATCGACCTGATGCTGGGCGCGGGTGCGGGTGCAGCGATCGCCGCAGTTTTTTCGGCCCCGATCGGTGCTGCAATTTTCGCCTACGAGACCATCATCCGTCGGTTCGGGAGCTTTGGCGCCGCCCCCGTATTAGCAGCGACCTTTGCGGCCTATTGGTCCGCTGAACAATTGCTTGGCGGCCACCGACTTTTTTCTGTCGCTACGATCCCATCCCTTGACCCAACGTCGCTTGGTCTTGCAGCACTGATTGGAATCGCCTGCGGTGCAGCTTGTATTACATACATCCACCTTGTGACGACCATGCCGAGATGGGCCGACAGAACGGGCATTCCGATCAGCCTAAGACCACTTGTTCCAGCGAGCCTTCTCTTTCTCATCTCTCCTTGGCTACCGCACCTTCTTGGTACAGGGCTGGGATCGGCTGATCTCGCACTCGCTGGTCAGCTAACCCTGAGTCTATTGATCGTTCTTGTCATCACCAAAATAGCAATGACCAGTCTTTGCCTCGGCTTCGGTTTCTTTGGGGGAGTTGTCTCACCCGCCTTGTTCTTTGGAATGATGATCGGGGGGGTTGTCGACCAACTGATCTCGGTCCCCTCAGCAGACCTGACGCAGTTCGCGCTCGTGGGGGCTGCCAGCTGCATCGCCGCGGTCATCGGGGCTCCGATTGC
>JBDLRA010000184.1:0-12885 GCA_039800285.1 Pseudomonadota bacterium | reverse complement strand
TTTCCACGTGCTAATCGTTTCCTCAGCATTCGAGGGCCAAAACCGCCTTGCCCGTCACCGGCTTGTGTATGATCCACTTAGCGATTGGATCCCTGCGCGCATCCACGCGCTTACTATCGACGCGCGCACCCCTTCGGAGTTTTCATGAACGTTTCTGTGTTGAACGCAAGCCCTTCGAGTTCTCGCCTCATTCGTCTCGTTGCTGCCGGCGCCCTGTTGTCGCTCTCTTCAGTTGCAGTCGCGCAAAATGTTGCCGTCGTTAACGGAAAGCCTATTCCGCGTGCAAAGGCCGATGCCTTCGTTAAGGAGCTGGTCAAGCAAGGCCAACAGGACACCCCCCAGCTTCAGGCGCTAGTCCGCCAGGAGCTCGTTGATCGCGAGATCCTTGTGCAAGAAGCGGAACGACGCGGCCTGTCTGGCAAAGCAGATGTGAAGTTTCAGCTCGATAACGCCCGACAACAGGTACTGATTAACGCGCTGGTGCAGGACCAGTTGGCAAAGGCTGGTGTCTCAGATGCCGATATCAAAGCGGAGTACGACCGACTCACCAAAGGCGATGGCGGAAAGGAATATCGCGCGCGTCACATCCTGGTCGAGAAAGAAGATGAGGCCAAGGCTATTATTGCGAAGCTCAAAAAAGGTGAAAAGTTTGAAGAGCTAGCCAAGCAGTCGAAGGATCCCGGTTCCGCCGCTAAGGGTGGCGATCTTGACTGGGCCAATGCGGACTCTTTTGTGCCCCAGTTCTCAAAAGCAATGGTCTCCCTTGAAAAAGGCAAGATCACCGAGACACCCGTGCAGTCACAGTTTGGCTGGCACGTGATTCGACTGGACGATGTCCGCACTGCAAAGCCGCCCGAGTTCGAACAGGTCAAGGAACAGCTTGGTGAATCCATGCGTCGTAAGAAGCTGCAGGATTTCCAGCAGCAGCTGAAAGCAAAGGCTAAGATTCAGTAAGTCACTTTTGCGTCAATGAAAAAGACCCGCCACGAGCGGGTCTTTTTATTGGCACTGCCTTAGGAAAGCGTCGCCCGAATGACGTGGTCAGCGAATATCGACAGTGGTCCCAGGCGTCACGAGATCGAAGAGCGAGACGATGTCGCTATTGCGCATTCGGATACAGCCAATCGATCCAGGCTCCCCCATCAGCACCGTGTCAGGACTGCCATGGAGATAGACATAACGACGCATCGTATCGACATCACCAAATCGATTAACCCCTGGCTCTAGGCCAGAAAGCCAGAGAATCCGGGTCAGTATCCAGTCACGGTTCGGAAAGGCTTCGGCAAGTTCTGGGGACCAGATTTCACCGGTCGGCCGCCGCCCCACGAAGACGGTATTCAATGCGGCGCCCTTTCCGATTTTGGCGCGGATCTGGTGACGACCCTGAGGCGTCTGGTAGCTTCCACGAACCTGCCCGACGCCGTTCTTACTGGAGGAAATCGCGACCTCCATGACCACCTGACCGGGGGCGTCTGGCGCCCAGCGAAGCCCGCCCTCGAGCGAATCGGCTTCAAGTGCGAGCACCGTCAGCGTCTGGGCCTGGGTTGAGATTCGAATGTGATGCTGTGGGCTGGTCATAGTCTTGGATTATGCGTCACGCGAGGACTTGCGGCGTGCAGCAAAAAAAGACTGCAGCAATGTTGCGCTCTCCTGGGCCATCACACCACCACGTATCACCGTGTGATGGTTCAGCGGCTTGGACTCATAGAGGTTCATCACACTGCCAGCCACCCCCGTCTTCGGATCCATAGCGCCAAAGACAACCTGCCGAATACGCGCATGGAAGATCGCACCAGAACACATCACGCAGGGCTCTAAGGTGACGTAGAGATCACAGTCTGTAAGCCGATAGTTGCCAAGCCGCTGGCTTGCCTCGCGCAGGGCGACCATCTCTGCATGGGCGGAAGGGTCATGCGATCCGATCGGACGATTGAACCCGCGGCCAATGACCTCACCGTCCTTCACCACGACTGCTCCGACGGGCACCTCCCCTTGAAGGGCCGCCTGCTTCGCCAATTCAAGCGCAAGCCGCATCCACTGATCATCAGCCGGCATACGCCCCCCTTCCCTTAAAGAGCAGCGGAATCAACGCTTTCTCGAGCTCGACGAGCACAAAGAGCACAAGAGAAAATCCGCCAATCACCTGCCAAGCTTGTTGATCAATCGGGGCTGTACCGAACCAGAGATTGAGCGGCGATGCATAGGTCAGCGAGAGCTGCACGGCGATGAGCGCCAGAATGGCCCAGAGCAGCCAGATGTTGCCTTGGAGTGCCTTGAGGGTGAAAGACGATGCACTAAGACGACGCACATTAAAAAGATAAGCGACCTGACCCATCACAAGCGCATTGACCGCAGAGGTCCTTGCCACTTCAACGGCACTGCCACGCTCTAACTCCCAGAGGAAGATGCCCAGGCAGCCTGCCACCAAAAGGCCTGAGACAAAGAGGATCCGCCAGACAAGATGCCGATCGATCAGCGACTGACGCGCAGGGCGCGGCGGTCGACTCATAACGCCAGTGTCGGCCTTCTCAAATGCAATCGCTAGCCCGAGCGTAATCTCGGTCACCATATTGATCCAGAGAATCTGCACCGCGGTAATGGGCATGGTGATTCCCATCAGAATCGCAATGATCAACATGCCCGCCTCACCCCCGTTGGTTGGGAGCGTAAAGACGATTGATTTTCGAATATTGTGGAAAACCGTTCTTCCTTCTTCGACAGCGGCAGTAATTGACGCAAAATTGTCATCCGCAAGCACCATCTGGGCCGCTTCCTTTGCGGCTTCTGACCCCTTCTGGCCCATCGCAACACCAACGTCCGCACGCTTTAATGCGGGCGCGTCGTTAACACCGTCCCCCGTCATAACGACAACTTCGTCTAGCGCTTGAAAGGCTTTTACCAGTCGTAACTTGTGTTCAGGAAGTGTGCGCGCGAAAATGTCTGTCACACGAACGGCGCGTGCAAGCTGGTCATCGGACATCAGATCAATCTGCGCTCCGGTAAGCACATGAAGACGATCTGCGCTCGCAGAGAGCCCCACCGCTCGACCAATCGCGCGTGCCGTCTGTGGGTGGTCTCCCGTGATCATCTTGACCGCGATACCGGCCGCTTTGCATCGTGCAATCGCAGCAGCCGCCTCGGGTCGGGGCGGATCCGCGAGACCCACCACTCCAAGTAATACGAAGCCCCCCTCCTGAATGGTGGACAACGATAATTGTCGCGTCGACGGATCTGCCGCGTCTATCCGCTCCGCAAGCGCTAGGACACGCATCCCTTGGGCAGCAAGCGCATCAATCTGAGCCTGCCACTGTGCGCCATCGATCGGCTGATCCTGGTCACCGATGGCTTCCCGATCGCAATGGGCTAATACGCGTTCCGGGGCACCCTTCATCAACACGATGGCATTGCCCGATGCCGGATCCGCATGCTGTGTTGCCATCCAACGAAGATCTGGATCAAACGGAATCACAGAGGTCGTTCGGAAGCGCAGATGGAGATCCTGTGCATCCGCGCCAATTTCTTGGGCAAATCGCAGGAGCGCAAGCTCGGTGGGATCCCCGATCGCATCCTGACCATCTGAGGTCGCCAGAAGCGCGCTGTCGTTACAGAGGGCTGCAACGCGTCCCATCCGAGCTTCGGCATGACCAACAATCTGCTGAACCGTCATTTGATTCAAGGTGAGCGTTCCCGTCTTGTCAGTACAGATCACGCTCACCGCGCCAATGGCCTCAACAGCAGGAAGTCTTCTAACAATCGCGCGTCGGTTGGCCATTCGGCGGACACCGATGGCAAGCGTAATCGTCACGATCGCTGGCAGTCCTTCGGGAATCGCAGCGACCGCGAGACTCACCGCCGACATGAACATCTCCGCCGGCGCAATCTCACGCCAGAAGACCCCAAGGGCAAACAAGAGTATCGAGACAACAATGATGACAACCGACAGCGTCTGTCCAAATCGTGTCATGCGAACGGTCAGCGGCGTCTGAAGCTGTGCAACATCGCGCAATAAGCCACTGATTCGCCCGAGTTCAGTCTGAAGTCCTGTTGCGGTAACAATGGCTCTTGCCTGCCCCGCTGTGACTAAGGTCCCAGCCCAGAGCATCGAGTGACGGTCTACGAGCGCTGCTGATTCGGCTGCCGCGCGATGGTGCTTCTCAACGGGCAGAGACTCCCCGGTCAGCACGGATTCATCGACAAGAAGCCGGTTCGCCTCGATCAGTCGGAGATCCGCCGGAACGCGATCGCCTGCCGACAAGAGTATTAAATCGCCCGGCACCAAGTCAGTGACTGAGAGTGTCTGGCGTCGTCCTTCGCGGACCACGGTCACGGTCGGCGAGAGAATGGCTCTAATCTCATCGAGCGCGGCCTCTGCTCTCCCCTCTTGAATAACGCCAATCACCGCGTTAATGAGCACGACCGAGAGAATTACCGCGCTATCAAGCCAATGCCCGAGAGATAGGGTTACTGCCGCTGCGAGCAGCAGTAGGTAGATCAAAAGGTTCTGGAACTGCCGCAGGAACCGATGCCAGCCTGACTGTCGCTGCGTCTGCGGTAAGGAATTTGGTCCGACGTCTTTAAGACGCTGAGAGGCCTCGGCATCGCCGAGTCCCGAATCTGCATCCGATTCGGTAACGGCGATGGCAGCCTCTGGTGTCAGGGCCCAAATGGCCTGACGATCACTAGGCACTTGCTTTCTTGAGAATCGTGTAAAGCTGGTCCTTCAGATGGAGCTTTTCCTTCTTGAGCGTCTCAATCTCTTCGTGCGAGCCCGGTTCGATATGGGCTTCCATGTTCTTGATCTTCTGATCAAGATCGTTGTGCTTATCAAAAAGGCGCGCAAAATGGTGATCAGACGTTTTTAGTTTGGTGATCAGGTCGCGGTATTCAGGAAACATAGCCAGCCCTTTCTGTGTCAACGATTGGTGTCACCATTTTAACCGAGACCCACGTTGGGGAGTCGACTTTGGGTTAGCGTGCTAGAACATAGTCGCCAGGAGCGTCCCCTAGCGTATCGGCATCGATCTCCTGGAGCGGCAGTTGTCCAAGAGCGCCCGAGTGCGCAGCTAGCCAGGCTTGCCAGGCGGGCCACCAGGAGCCGTTCTCCATCTTTGCTGTTAAGCACCATTGATCAGGATCAAGAAATCCTCCTGCAAGGGGTCGGGTCGCAACGCGATAGTGTCGTTGTCGCTGACCAGGGGGGTTGGCGATGCCCGCGTTGTGCCCGCCATCTGTCAGGACAAATGTAATCTCCGCAGGGGTAAAGGCGTGAAGTTTGTAGACCGATCGCCACGGCGCTACGTGGTCTCTCTCGGTGGCAACACAAAAGATCGGGGTCGTAATGTCGCCGAGCGAAATCACGCGGGTCTCCACCACGAATCGCCCTTCACTGAGATCATCATTGAGAAACAGACGGCGAAGGTACTGGCTATGCATCCGTGCAGGCATTCGTGTTGCATCCGCATTCCATGCAATCAGGGGCGTCACCGGCCGCCGCTCCCCCATCAGATATTCTTGAACCATCCGCGACCAGATCAGATCGCTCGAGCGAAGTATCTGAAACGCCCCCGACATCTGACCCGCCGTGAGGACACCTTTTTCTCGCATCTGTGCCTCGAGTAGAGTAACTTCGCTCTCATCAATGAACAGTGCCAGTTCACCTGGCTCAGAGAAATCTGTCTGTGCCGTAAATAGCGTCATCGATCCTAGTGGGCTCGTTGACGCTCGGCTAAAGTCCGCATTGGCAATCGCCAGTAGCGTCCCGCCAAGGCAATAGCCCGCCGCATGCACCTTTCGGCCCGCGTGTCTCTGTGTAATCACCGAGAGGGCGTCCTTCAGTCCTAGCTGAAGATATTCCTCCATTCCATAGTCTGCTTCTTCCGGGCTTGGGTTCTTCCAGGAAATGCAATAAACGGTATGCCCTCGTTTCACAAGATATTCGACGAGCGACTGCCCGGGCGCGAGGTCCAGGACGTAATACTTCATGATCCAGGCCGAAACGAGAAGCACGGGTTCTGGATAAACGCTTGATGTCTGAGGGGTGTACTGAATCAACTCGATTAAGGCGTTCTTGTAGATCACCTTCCCAGGTGTCACGGCCAGCTCACGACCGACACGAAACTGCTCGACCCCGTACGGGGGGTCACCCTGCGATAGGCGAGTCAGATCTTCCACCCAGTTATGAAATCCGGATAAGAGATTGCGTCCCTGCGTATCCACCGTCTTTTGAATGACCAACGGATTCGACCAGAGATAGTTTCCCGGGGAGACCAGGTCAAGCATCTGCCTGGCGCCGAAGGAAACCAAATGGGAATGGTGACGATCCACGCCAGGAACATTCGTGGTGGCAGCCTGCCACCAATGATCAAGTGCGATAAAAGAACTCGCATACAGAGTAAAGGGCCAGTGCTGCCAGGGTTCCGCCTGAAAGCGCTTATCAACCAACGCGCCGTCGGTAACTGCCTCTGTCGACACGGGCGCGGTAAGCGGTCGAACGCTGAGTGACTGGACGTATAGAGCATTTAGCTGTCGCTGCGCCAAGAGGGCAAGATCCAAGCGCTTTCCGGGAGAAAGCATGAGATGTCCCGCCCAGTCTGCGGCCGCCAGAAATAGCGACATCGGGGATACCGAGGCAGTGGCGTCTGCAAGGCGGGCAAACGCCTTGATGTCGAGCGGATTCTTTTGTGTTTCTGGATTCGTCGATAACAAGGCGGGATCTGACACGCCCGAACAATGGGGTGTCGAGGCAGGCGACGTTAGAACGGCTGATAGATCCGCGTGGGCTGGCTGCACTAGGTTTCCATTCAAAGGAAACCCTAAGCCTGCGTCTTAATCCCCCACGACTGCACACTCGTTACGTGCAACCGAGTGCAAAAACGCCCGGGAATTAGCCTTTTACTCCCACTCGATGGTGGCTGGTGGTTTTCCACTGATGTCGTAAACCACACGATTAATCCCTCTGACCTCATTGATAATGCGATTCGACACCTGGGATAGCAATGCATGCGGCAGATGCGCCCAGTGGGCCGTCATAAAGTCACTGGTCACCACGGCACGCAGTGCCACAACCCACTCATAGGTCCGCCCGTCTCCCATGACGCCCACCGACTTCACCGGCAGAAACACGGCAAAGGCCTGACTTGTCAGGTCATACCAGCTCTTGCCAAGATCTTTCTCATCACAGAGACCTGCAGCAACATCGGCTGGCATGGCCTTGGTTGTGCGAAGCGTCTGGATGAAGATATCGTCTGCGCGCTGCAGGAGCGTGACGTACTCGGGATGAATCTCCCCAAGAATCCGCACCCCTAGGCCGGGGCCCGGAAATGGGTGGCGATAGACCATCTCGGGCGGCAGTCCTAGTGCAACCCCAAGACGTCTTACCTCATCCTTAAACAGCTCTCGCAATGGCTCAAGAAGCGATAACTTCAAGGTATCGGGAAGACCGCCGACGTTGTGATGCGACTTGATGGTGGTGGCCTTCTTGGTCTTAGCGCCGGCCGACTCAATAACGTCAGGATAAATCGTGCCCTGTGCAAGCCACTTTGCATTCGAGAGCTTCGCGGATTCATCTTGAAAGATGTGTACAAACTCACGACCAATGATCTTTCGTTTTTGCTCTGGATCAGAAACGTCCTTCAACGCCGACATAAACCGATCCGTGGCATTGACGTGAATCACCTTTACGCCCATGTGTTTGGCAAAGGTCTCCATGACCTGATCCGCTTCCTTCCAACGGAGCAGACCATGGTCGACGAAGACGCAGGTCAATTGATCGCCAATGGCCTTATGAATCAACGCTGCGGCAACAGACGAATCAACACCACCAGATAAGCCCAGAATGACCTGGTCACTGCCAACTTGCTGGCGAATATGCGCAACGGCCTCATCGACGTAGTCGGGCATGTTCCAGTCCGCTTTCGCCGCACAGATCTCTAGAACAAAACGACGCAGGATTGCAGCCCCCTGCTTGGTATGGGTGACTTCTGGATGGAACTGGACCCCATAAAAGCCTCGAGACTCATCGGCCATGCCCGCGATGGGACAGCTTTCGGTCGAGGCCATCAGCACAAACCCGTCGGGCATCGTCGTGACCTTATCGCCATGACTCATCCAGACATCAAGTAGTCCATGCCCTTCCGCAGTGCGATGGTCTTCAATATCCTTAAACAGTCGCGTGTGCCCTCGCGCGCGGATCTGGGCATAGCCGAACTCACGCACCGTACCGTTTTCAACCTTACCGCCAAGTTGCTCGGCCATCGTCTGCATGCCATAGCAGATCCCCAACACCGGAACGCCTCGATGAAACACAGCAGCGGGGGCGCGCGGTGTCTCATCCTCAGTAACCGACATCGGACCACCAGACAGCACAATGCCTTTGAGCGTATCGCTTGTGCCCTCAAGTCCGTACTGCGCGACGAAATCATCCGAGACATCACACGGATGGATCTCACAGAATACCCCTGCCTCACGGATACGCCGTGCGATCAACTGGGTCAGCTGAGAACCAAAATCAAGAATCAGAATCTTTGAATGCATGGGAAGGGATGCGCCACGGACTGAGTACTCGACACCCAGTCCGATTCAAGGGCACTAATCGATGTGATAGTTGGGAGCTTCTTTCGTGATCTGAACGTCATGGACGTGCGATTCACGAATGCCGGCGCTTGTGATCTCAACGAACTGCGCGCGAGAGTGAAACTCAGGAATCGAGGCACACCCACAGTAGCCCATGCTAGACCTAACTCCACCGGCTAACTGGAACAGGATCTGTTTGACGCTTCCCTTGTACGGGACGCGTCCTTCGATTCCTTCGGGTACAAATTTATCCGGATTGGGATTGTCGCCCTCTTGGAAATAACGATCCGCGGATCCCGCCTGCATGGCCCCGACAGAACCCATGCCACGATAGCTCTTGTACGACCGACCTTGGAACAGAATGATCTCGCCTGGCGCCTCATCGGTACCCGCGAACATCCCCCCCATCATGACCGCGTGGGCGCCTGCTGCTAATGCCTTTGCAACATCACCCGAGTAGCGCACACCACCATCGGCAATCAGCGGCACGCCTGTCCCTTCTAAGGCCTTGGCGACATTCGCGATTGCCGTAATTTGGGGAACCCCGACACCGGCAACAATCCGCGTCGTACAGATCGATCCGGGGCCGATGCCGACCTTGACGCCATCGGCACCATGTTTGACCAACGCAAGCGCCGCATCCGCGGTCGCGATATTGCCGCCGATGACCTGCACCTGCGGATAGTTCTTCTTCACCCACTGCACACGGTTAAGCACGCCTGCGGAATGTCCATGGGCGGTATCGACCACGATGACATCAACACCTGCTTCCGCAAGCAGCGCAACGCGCTCCTCTGTCCCAGCACCGACACCAACGGCCGCGCCAACGCGAAGCTTGCCCTGCGAATCCCGGCAGGCCTGTGGATGCTCAATTCCTTTGAAGATATCTTTGACAGTAATCAGTCCGCGGAGCGCGAATTCGTCATTGACCACGAGGACGCGCTCAATACGATGCTGATGCATCAGCGCCTTCGCCTCTTCAACGCTGGCACCTTCCTTAACGGTCACCAGACGCTCACGCGGCGTCATGATGGCGGAGACCGGCTGATCTAGCCGTGTTTCAAAGCGACGGTCACGGTTGGTCACGATGCCCACCACTTTCCCGTCCTTGATCACCGGCAGTCCAGAGATCTTGCGCTCTGCACTGAGCCTAAGCAGATCACGAACGGACATGTCCGGTGAGACCGTAATGGGATCCTTCACGACCCCCGCCTCAAACCGTTTGACCTTGGCGACTTCATTGGCCTGCTGCTCCGAGGTCAGGTTCTTGTGGATGATGCCGATTCCTCCCTCTTCGGCAATCGCAATTGCCAACCGTGCCTCCGTGACGGTATCCATCGCTGCCGACACGACCGGCAGGTTGAGGTCAATTTCACGAGTGATTTTTGTCGCGAGCGACGTGTCGCGTGGGAGGACTTGGGAGTAGTCCGGGACTAGAAGGACGTCATCAAACGTCAGGGCTTTTTGCAGCAGGCGCATGGGCGCTCCGAAATTCCAAAGCCGAATTATACCGACCGGCCTTCCCTAGCGGCGAGCGGGTTTCTTTTTGGCCTCGCGTGCAAGCCGTGCCCGTTCTCGGCGGGCCTCTTTGGGGTCGGCGACAAGCGGCCGCCAGAGCTCCACCCGATCGTCTGGGGCAAGCAGCGCATCAGGCCCCCGGGGTTCACCAAAGACCCCTATGCCGCTGGCCTGATCCCAGGCAGCGGCAAGTGCTGGGAGCAAGTCGGGGTGGCTCCGCAGGTCCCTCAGGCGGGTCTGGGCTGGTACAGAAAGGCGCTGGCGAACCGCCCCGTCCGACAAGGCCAGACAGACCTCAACCTGGATAAGCATCATGGCCCCTATTCCCCGTAGACGGCATCAGCGCGTTGGACAAAAGCATCCACGAACGTTGCGGCAATATGCCCAAAGACGGGGCCGATGATCTTTTCCAGAATCGCGTTCGAAAAGTAGTACTCCAGGCTGAAATCGACCCGACAGGCCTCATCTGAGAGTGGTGTGAACCGCCAGTGCCCCTCCAACGACTTAAACGGGCCTTCGCGAAGTCGCATGTCAATCCGTTCTCCTGGAACATTCACGTTATCCGTGCTGAAGGACTGTTTGATGCCCTTAAAGTCGATCTTGAGCTCAGCGAAGACGTGCTCCCCCTTTTGCTCTAGAATTCGCCCTCCCGCGCACCAGGGCAGAAAAGCGGGGTAGTCTTCACAATTCGCAACGAGCTCATACATCTGTTGCGCGGAATGGGGCACTAAAACAGTTTTAGAAACGGCAGGCATCTGCGTATTTTATGTCGATCATCCAGAACAAGAAGGCATTTCACGACTACTTCATAGAGGAACGCTATGAGGCCGGTGTCGTCTTGGAAGGATGGGAGGTAAAAGCCATCCGTGCCGGCCGGGCTAACCTGAAGGAAGCCTACGTGATTGTTCGCCAGGGCGAGGTCTTTCTCCTTGGGGCACACATCTCGCCTCTACCCGAGGCATCAACGCATATCCGCCCCGACCCCGTTCGAACACGAAAGCTCCTTTTGAATGCCGACGAGATTCGAAAACTCATTGGCAAGGTGGAGCGTGCTGGCTATGCCCTGGTTCCGATTGATATGCACTTTAAGCGCGGACGGATCAAGCTCGAGGTCGGCCTTGCAAAGGGCAAGAAACAACACGACAAACGCGACACCGAGAAAGATCGCGAATGGGCCCGCGAGAAGCAACGGCTTCTTCGGGACACCGCGAAGCGTTCCTAACGCCGATAACCGGCGACTGATTGGCGAATTAGTGCTTCGCGATCGCCTGCCAGGTCTCAACCACGGTGTCTGGATTCAGCGAAATCGACTGAATTCCTGAGTCTACAAGCCACTGGGCGAGATCGGGGTGATCTGACGGTCCCTGACCACAGATACCCACATATTTTCCAGCGCGGTTACAGGCATCAATCGCCATTTTCAAGAGCGTCTTCACGGCCGCATCGCGCTCATCAAACGCGGCAGCAACGAGACCAGAGTCGCGATCAAGGCCCAGCGTTAACTGCGTCAGGTCATTCGACCCGATCGAGAACCCATCAAAATGCTTTAAAAATTCGTCGGCTAGCAGCGCGTTCGAGGGAAGCTCACACATCATGATCAGGCGAAGTCCGCCCTGACCCGATGCATCAGCACCACTGCCACGCTTGAGCCCGTATCGTGCGAGCAGCTTCTCAACGCCTTCCGCCTCTGCCACTGTTCTGACGAACGGCACCATCAGTTCAACATTGGTCAGGCCCATGGTCTCGCGCACGCGATGCATGGCAATACATTCCATCTCAAAACAGGGCTCAAAGTCTGACGCCAGATAACGAGACGCGCCACGAAAACCGAGCATGGGGTTTTCTTCCTCGGGCTCGTAACGAGAGCCGCCGATCAGCTTGCGATACTCATTGGACTTGAAGTCTGAGAGTCGAACGATTACGGGCTTGGGCCAGAAGGCAGCTGCAATGGTGGCCACGCCTTCGGCTAGCTTGTCGATAAAGAAATCTCGCGGCGTCTCGTGTCCACGAGACACCTTCTCGACTGCATTCTTGAGATCCGCATCGACATTGGGATAGTCGAGAATCGCTTTCGGGTGAACGCCAATGTTGTTATTGATAATGAACTCAAGGCGCGCCAAACCGACGCCATGATTGGGCGTTGACTGAAAATCAAAGGCCAACTGGGGATTTCCCACGTTCATCATAATCTTGACACCAATCGGCGGCATCTCGCCAATCTGAACCGTTGAGACTTCGGTCTCAAGCAGTCCGTCATAGATCTTGCCCGTATCCCCTTCGGCACACGAGACGGTGACCATTTGGCCATCTTTTACATGATCCGTGGCATCACCACAGCCCACGACCGCAGGAATACCAAGCTCTCGCGCAATGATCGCGGCATGGCAGGTGCGGCCACCACGGTTGGTCACGATCGCTGAGGCTCGCTTCATCACCGGCTCCCAGTTGGGATCGGTCATATCGGTGACAAGAACATCGCCTGGTTGGACACGCTCCATTTCGCGGGCATCCTCGATCACGCGGACAGCGCCTGCGCCGATCTTCTGGCCGATCGCACGGCCGTGAGCCAGCACATCGCCGGTCGCCTTGAGCTTAAATTTCTGCTGGGCATCGCCCGCTTTGTGCTGAGACTTCACCGTTTCAGGACGCGCCTGAAGGATATAAAGCTTGCCGTCTTGACCATCTAAGCCCCATTCGATGTCCATGGGACGCTGGTAGTGTTTTTCAATGATGAGCGCGTAGCGTGCAAGCTCGATCGTCTGTTCATGGGTTAACGAATATCGGCTTCGATCGCCT
>JBDLRA010000183.1:0-4235 GCA_039800285.1 Pseudomonadota bacterium | reverse complement strand
ATCGGCCCAAGCGGCGGATGGTGCCTCCCGAAAGAGGGGTTCTTGGAACGGTTCCCGAGTGTCATCGCAGTCGACCCAGATCCCTTAGCTGAGAAAATTTTTCTTAAACGACACCCACGATTTGCAGATCAGGAGCGGGTCTGGGTGCCATCAACTTTTGAACGCGTGCTCCCCGCACTACTTAACCGCCACCCGCACCACGCCATTCTCTTCTGTAATGTCCTTGGGCAGCTGCGCTATCAACCCGGCAAATCCATTGAGCGTATTGAGTTTGAGTTGAATCAAATGAAACAGGCCTTAACGGGTCGACATTGGGCATCGTTTCATGATCGAATTTCAGGGCCGACAGACACCTTGATTGCGGGGGAGCTTGAATTTTTTGAGCCGAAGCATGTCTCAACAACAGACCTTGGGCGTCGTGTCGCAAACGGTGGAGAATGGCTTGATCATCTAACGGAGCAGGTACTCCCGGATGCAGTCGGTCGAAGGCTGATCGCCTGGCCGATCAGCAAGATCCGCACCCATTGGGTAGAAGCGGGCTGGGTGGTGCCAGATAATGGAAACTGAGAACATAAAACCATGGAAACCGATCTCTTAGCCTCTGAAAACAAGATCCGCGCACGCCGGTTTCGGGAAACTGCAGTTGCCTTAGAGTCTGCCGCCAAAGCCTATAAGCAGGCGGCTGACGAACTTGCCGAAGGTAACGAACAGGCGTCGAACGCGGCCTATAAGCGCGCGCAACTAGCGCTAGAGGCCATCGTGGATGAGCTCCCCAAGCCGATCCCCAAGCAGGTTGCGATTCGTGCCGAAGAAAAGCCCAAGTACGAATGGGGCTGGCTGAAATACATGGTTCCCGTTGGTGTAGTTCTGATCATCCTGTACTTCATGGTGACCGGCGGCTTCTCGGGCGACCTATCCAAGACCTGGGATACATCCCGCGACATCCGGGACGCAGTCCGTTACCCCAAGAATCCCCAGTAGGATTAAATCCATTCGTCCCGCATAATGCGGGGCTAAATGAAACTGTCCCTGAAATCCCTGCAGATTCCGGGCTTCTCGTCCCAGGCTGTCGCGCCCGCTATCGTTCTTGCGGTGCTGGCGATGATGCTGGTCCCCCTGCCTCCGGTCGCATTAGACGCACTCTTTACCTTCAATATCGCCGCCTCGATCATGGTGCTGCTGGCGGCCATGCAGATAAAGAGCTTTAAAGACTTCATCGCCTTTCCCACGATTCTGCTGATCACTACCCTGCTGCGGCTATCGCTCAACGTCGCCTCGACCCGAGTAGTGTTGTCGGAAGGACACACGGGGGCTGACGCAGCCGGTATGGTCATCGAAGCCTTTGGTCAGTTTTTGATTGGCGGCAACTTCGCCATCGGCATCATCGTGTTCCTGGTGATCACACTCATTAACTTTATGGTGATCACCAAAGGTGCGGGGCGCGTGGCCGAGGTCTCGGCCCGCTTCGCTTTGGATGCCATGCCTGGCAAACAGATGGCCATCGATGCAGACCTAAACGCCGGCATCATCAAAGAAGATGAAGCCAGAAAACGCCGTCAGGAAGTGAGCCAAGAAGCGGACTTCTACGGATCTATGGACGGTGCCTCGAAATTCGTGCGCGGCGATGCGATTGCCGGCATTGTCATTTTGTTTGTAAACCTTATTGGCGGATTGTTCGTGGGCCTTGCCCAAAACGGCATGGGCTTTGGCGATGCGCTTCGGGTCTACGGTACGCTCACCATTGGTGATGGCCTTGTTGCCCAGGTGCCCGCACTGATCATCTCCACCGCCGCCGGTATTCTGGTCACACGAGTCGCCTCTGATGATGACCTCTCGGGCCAGGTGTCCAAGCAGTTTGAGAACGCAGGCTCCCTTTTATACGTCGTAGGCGGCATCTTGTTCGTGCTGGGATTGATCCCAGGCATGCCCCACATCCCCTTTATTCTGTTTGCCTTGATGTTTGCTGGTTTGGGATATGTACTAACCCAGAAAAGAGAGCGTACCAAGGCAAAAGAAGCAGAAGCCGCAGCAGCCACGCCCCCCAAGACCGAGCTCGAATGGTCCGACGTACCCGTGATCGAACCGCTCTGCCTAGAGCTTCCCTATCGGTTGATTCCGTTGGTGGACAAAGGCGATGAGAGCGACTTGATCAAACGGATCCGCGCGATTCGCAGAAAGTTTGTTACCGAAGTTGGGTTCCTGACGCCATCCGTTCATATCCGCGACAACCTGCAGCTACCGGCAGAGACCTATCGCTTCCTGCTCTACGGTGCCGAAGTAGGTCGCGGCCAGTGTCTGCCCGATAAGTTGTTAGCCATCTTTCCCCAAGGCGATACCCAGCCCATCGCAGGCGTTCAAGTGAAAGACCCAACCTACGGTATGCCCGCTGTCTGGATTGATCGCGGCCAGCGTGATGAAGCAATCGCTAAGGGTTACACGGTGGTTGAGCCCGCCGTGGTGATGACCACGCACCTGGATCACCTGGTCCGGTCTCACTCACATGAGCTATTAGGCCGGCAAGAGACCCAAGATCTGTTGGACCACTTCAAGGGCAGCTACCCAAAACTGATCGAAGACGTTGTGCCCAAGGTCGTGACGGTGGCCAATCTGCAGCGCATTCTTCAGTTGTTATTGGAAGAAGGCATCCCAGTAAAAGACCTGCGGACCATCTTGGAAGTCTCAAGCGAAAACGCAGCGTTACTGACGGACCCCACCAACGTGCTGGCACCAGTGCGCTTCGCCCTGCGTCGAACCATCATTCAAGAGGTCTTTGGTGAGACCAGTGACTTCAAGGTACTTGGGGTTCACCCTGATTTCGAGCGGATCATTGAGCAGACTGTAGGCAATGCCGCTGCCGCACCCGAAGGTGCAATCGAGCCATCGCTCGCCCGGTTCTTTGGCGAAGAGGTCATTGTTGGGATCAACGAGATGGAGTCTCAGGGCCTTGCCCCGGTGATTCTGACCGGGTCTCGGTCACGGCTCACCCTGTCGCGTATCGCCCGTCGGATCAAACCGCAGGCCATCGTCTTGGGCATGAATGAACTACCGCCCAATGGCAACGTGACCTTCCACAAAGTCCTGTGTAACCGCCCGTCCGGCAACCAAGCCAGTTAAACTAAGCGCCCATGGGACCAGAACGTTTTGTCGCTTCGACCGCCGCAGAGGCCTTAAAAATGGTGCGCCAAGCACTTGGCGACGAGGCCATGGTGATCTCCACCAAACAGACTGCCGAAGGCGTCGAGATCATGGCCATCACCCCCGATGCCTTAGAAAAGCTCTCAGGTGGATCGGCAGCTGCGTCTCGTGGGGTTGCCCCGCTCGGTAGCGGCTTTGACGGCGATACCTACACCGGGCCGCGTCGGGCACCGACATCCCCCACGCCAGCCTTCCCGCACGAACTGGTGATCTCGGATGTGATCAAGCCGCCAAAGAAAAATCTTGATGGATCACCCGTTTATACCCCGGAGCAGTTAGGCACTGCAAAACCCAAAGAATCATCCGGTGCGAGTGCGGCTGCAGGAGCGGCCGCGATTGCTGCCGCACAGGCCGCCGTTCAGGCGCAGGCCGCAGCCCAGGCATCGAATGCAGCTGAGATCAATAAGCTGATGCTTGAGATGGCGCAGGTCAAGAACCTGTTGCAGTCTCACTTGGCAGGCAATTTCTGGAGCACTCTTCAGCAAAACGCCCCGGCGCATGCAGAAGTAGTCAAAACACTCATCAACGCCGGCTTTTCGCCAAAGCTCTGTGCAGATATCGTGCAGGCGATTCCCAAAGAGGGTGAGCCCGCCGAGCTGCTCAAACGCGTTAGCGACATTCTTGAAGCGCTGATTAAGACCCAAGACCCAATCGATGTCTTTGACCAAGGCGGTGTGTTCACCTTTATTGGTCCCACGGGTGTGGGTAAGACCACAACAGTGGCAAAGGTCGCCGCACGCTGTGTGCTGCGTTACGGCCGCAATCAGGTGGCCCTACTAACAACGGACACCTATCGTATTGGTGCGCAAGAGCAGCTGAAAGTCTTTGCCAAGATTCTGGGTCTGCCCGTGGTTTCGATTCCCGATAGCGACGACCTGGATGCGAAACTAAAGGAAGCATCCAAACGCAAGATTGTTCTTCTGGATACCGCAGGCGTTGGTCAGCGCGATACACTGATGGTGGATCAGGCCCAGATGCTGGCCAAAGGCTCTGGCAACTCACACCGAATTCTGGTGATGAGTGCCACCACCGATCTGCGC
>JBDLRA010000182.1:0-4152 GCA_039800285.1 Pseudomonadota bacterium | reverse complement strand
CTGAGCCCGGATCAAACAGGTTGGCTTCGATAGAGTTTGCTGCAATCACCATAATGAGGAAGAACAATATTCTTCTGTAAGCATATAGTCAAGAACTAGATCTGCTGCGGCACAGCAGTCTGTTGAGCGCCCGGTCTCTAATAAACGGCGGGTCATTTTTTGGGGGCAATCAGGCATACCGTTCCAGGATCCTAGCAGAACGCTCCACCTCCCTGAGACGCTCCTGTCCATCCACTGTGGCCGCCTCCATTACTGAACAGGTCATCATGCGGTAGAAGGCCTTGTCCATTGCCTTCCTCACGGCCGACATCTGCTGGGCAACATCCTCACAGCTGCGACCGGAATCAATCATCTCCAACAAGGCGCCCACCTGACCGTGGATGCGCCGCAGGCGATTCGTAACATCGCGCTGATACTCAAGCCGATAACCCGGTCGCGTCGCAACAGAATCAAGAGATGCCGCTTTCGTTTTTTTCGGTGATGCCATTCTTTTGCTTTGCACCATTTCATGTCCTTTCGGGCGAGACGACGTGAGGGGCTATTCCATGCGAGTGTGCCAAGAAAGCACTCGCTTGTCAGCGATGACAGGCAATCACGTTAACCCTGCTTGACATTCGTTGCACGGAATAACACCCTACCCCCCCAGGGTATTTAAAAAAATAATTCAAACCCCGAAACAGCACGAAACCCATCATCAGAGGAGAAATACACCATGTCGATTCATCGTCGTATCACCCTGCTCTTAGCAGCAGCCGCAACCGTAACCCTCACTGGCTGCGGAACGCTCAGCACCATCAGCAAACTCGAAAACGGGGCGGGTGGCGAAGCCATGCGCATGTGGGACAAGTGGGTCGAAGGGGACGGCGATATCGCTGTTGCAACGACCTGGGCACGAAAGGTCAAGCCGGGGATCAAGCCAGAGGAAGTGGAACAGATCCTGAAAATCGTTGCCACCGAGCGCAACATGCGTGACGTTGGCACACTGCCGTTATCAAAAGAGCTTGAGGCCCGCTCAGGTAAGAGAGAAAAATTCTTGACGGTGTATTCCTTCTGCAGCCCTCAGATTGCCCGACGCATGGTGGACTTCAGCCCCGCCATGTCTGCCTACCTGCCCTGCCGTATTACGGTGATGGAAAAAGAGGACGGCCTCTGGATGTATACCCTGAACATGGACATGATGGTAAAAATGGGACGCAAGCTTCCCTCGCCCTTGAAAGAAGAAGCCTGGAGCGTGCGTGAAACGATCTATGAAATGATGGAGCGTGGATCAAAAGGCGAGTTTTAAATCGAACGCATTCTTCACAAACCGATAACAACAACAGCATTCAAAACGAGGAGACACACCATGAAAATCCGCTCAATCCCGAGCAAGACGCTATTGGCAGTCGCGCTGACCACGGCGATGTCAACGGCTTATGCCACCAACGGCTACTTCTCTCATGGCTACGGCGTGAAAGCGAAGGGCATGGGCGGCGCAGCCGTTGCCATGACCCATGACGCCTTCGCTGGCGCCAATAACCCAGCGGCTGCCGCATTTGCAGGTAATCGCTGGGATGCAGGCGTCGAGCTTTTCAGCCCCCGTCGCGCAACGAGCCGCGCGGGCAGCGATTTCACCGCCTTTGGCGGCATGCCTGGCCAGCTTGACGGAAGCGTTGACAGCGACAAAACCATGTTTGTCATTCCAGAATTCGGCTACAACTTAGCCCTATCGAACGACATCGGCCTGAACCTCACGGTCTACGGCAACGGCGGCATGAACACGGAATATCCCGGCGGCACCTTTGGATGCCCCCCTGCCGGTGGTGCCAACGCACTCTGCGGTGCCGGTCGGCTTGGGGTGAATATGATGCAGCTCATCGTTGCACCAACACTCGCTTATAAGGTTGCGCCCGATCACGCGATTGGCGTTTCGCCACTCTTTGTGTATCAGCAGTTCGAAGCCTATGGACTTCAGGCCTTTACTCAGAACCCGATGTGGTCGGTCAGTAGCAGCAATATCACCAATCGCGGCGTGGATGACAGCACAGGCCTCGGCGTTCGAATTGGTTACCTTGGAAAGCTGAGCCCCATGGTCTCGGTCGGTGCCTCCTACTCACCCAAGATCGACATGAAGGAGTTCGGAAAGTACAAAGGACTCTTTGCCGGCGGCGGTGACTTTGACATCCCGCAGAACAGCACCATCGGCTTTGCCGTTCAGGCAAGTCCGGCGCTGCAAATCGCCTTGGACTACCAGACGATCAAGTACTCCGGTGTCTCCTCGGTGGGTAACCCAAGCGCGAATTTCTTTACCGCGCAGCTTGGCGCATCCAACGGTCCGGGTTTCGGATGGCAGGATGTGAATGTCATGAAACTTGGCCTGCAGTATCAGATGGACTCCACCTGGACACTGCGCGCAGGTTATAACAAGGGCGACAACCCCATTCGCGCCCAGGATGTGACGTTCAATATCCTTGCACCAGGTGTCGTTGAAGACCACTACACGCTGGGCGCCACGATGGCGATTGATAAGAACTCAGAGCTGAGCTTCTTCTACATGCACGCGAAGGAAGTGAAAGTGACGGGCGGGTCGATGTTCGGACCCCTCTTTAGTGGTGACCCCACCTCTGCTGCTGGCGGTATGGAGACGATCAAGATGTATCAGAACTCGATCGGTCTCCAGTACAGCAAGCGGTTCTGATTTAGACAGCGGCAAGCGCGCGTTGGAGCCGACGATCGGCTTCTTCCGCGAGCTTGACCAGCTGGTCGTCTCCAAGGATCGTCATAAGCCCTGTGGGCGCTGCAAGCTCCACAGAGATCGTCCCAGGGCTTACCTCTCTGAGCACCGCATTACACGGTAGCAGGCTCGTCACATCGGTGTTCGTGCAATACGCCTCGTGGGCCAACGTCGGGTTACAAGCCCCAAGAATCACCGTTGGAACAATATCCTTTCCGATCTTTTCCTTGATCTTGCTGTGCATATCAATGCGAGTCAGGATGCCGAAACCCTCCGCGGAAAGGGCCTGGGTCACGCGGTCAATCGCGCTGTCAAGATTTGTCTGAATTTGGCGTTTAAAGTTGATTGGCATTTTAAAGATCCCCCGTTGTTATCTGTCGTGATCAGTATAGATACTGATTCATCCGAGCAAGTTCTTCCTCTGTCAGCTGCCCCGCGCTGGCCATGACGGCCGAGCGATATCGAATGACGGCGATTTTTTCTTGAAACACGGCCTTTCGGAGCTCCAATACGGCATCTTCCGCACCAAGTAACTCGAGCGTGCTTCGGGCGCCATTTGCGTGGGCCTTGCGCGTCTCTAAAAGGCGTGCCTGGCTCGACTGAAGTGCCTGATTGAGCATCTCAAGCTTAGACTCCGCAGAAGCAAGCATCGCGTGCCCACTCTGAACGCCCCGCTCCAAGGTCAGTGCGGCCTGGTCACGCTCCAATAGTACTCGGTCAGCGAGAACGATCGCTTCCTCTTGCTTTGCCGACCGCAGCCCACCCGTCGTGATCGGAATGGTTACCTGAACACCCAGCATATGCTGCGTGCCACGATTCGTGGCCTGTCCGATTTCACCAGTACCAATCAGACGCTCATGCGAGGCGGAAGCCACCGCGTCCACACGAATTGCCTTTCGATCGGCGATAAATTTATCGACCTCATAAAGGGCCATCTGTCGCTGCAGATCAAACAAGCGAAGCTGCGGATGTTGGCGACGGAGCAGATCAATCAGTGGCTGCGCTTGCACGTTTGCCAGCGCTCGGACAGGCTGATTCAACCTGGGCGGCTGGGGCAGCTTGGCCATGGGCCCAACGAGTTCCTCGAGGGATCGCTGTGCCACCAGAACTGACATCTCAAGACCAACACGATTTGCCCGCAGGCCGGCGATTCGCGCAGCGGACTCACGGACGTCCATCAGGCTGACATCCCCGATCGCCTGCCGACGACGAAGCTCTTGGTCCGCTTTGCTCAGGACTTGCTCTTGCTCTCCTGTGAGCCGGACCATCTCTTGAGCGACCAGGAGATCCAGATACCGCTCGACCAACGTGGTCGCAAGAAACTGTTCTGCAAGACGTGCGCCTGCCTCGGCGAGTTCGGGATAGAGCCCCAGCTGCCGCACCTGGGCCGATCGCTCAGGATCAATCAACGGCTGAATCGCGGAGATCGCGGCACGCCC
>JBDLRA010000181.1:0-24908 GCA_039800285.1 Pseudomonadota bacterium | reverse complement strand
AAACTTCGACGACAACACCGTCGCAATCGCCGCCGTCAGCGTGGTCTTACCATGGTCCACGTGACCAATCGTCCCTACGTTTACGTGCGGTTTGGTGCGCTCAAACTTACCCTTGGCCATGGCCGACTCCTCAACAGAAATTCATTAGAGAAAAAATAAAATTTTTGGTGCCCATGACGCGGATCGAACGCGTGACCTCTCCCTTACCAAGGGAGTGCTCTACCACTGAGCCACATGGGCAACACTACAACTCTTACCAACTGCCGACAGCAATCGCTTTCGCGGATGCTGCCTTGTAACGCTTGCCCCGATGGTGCCTGGAGCGGGTGAAGGGAATCGAACCCTCGTCGTAAGCTTGGAAGGCTTCTGCTCTACCATTGAGCTACACCCGCCCTGCGTTCCCTTGCATTCAATCCGTCTCGGCCGCAATCTCTTTTTTAGACCGCTCGCCAACACCGCCGAGCAGGGCTAAAATCAAGTCCACGGGTGGAGGAGGTTGGATTCGAACCAACGTAGGCGTAAGCCAACAGATTTACAGTCTGCCCCCTTTAGCCACTCGGGCACCCCTCCGCGAGGAACCGGCAATTATGGTTCGAAGCCCAGATTTCGTCAAATAAGAAGGGATTAAGGCTCTCGAATCGTCAAGAGGTCCAGCACCTGGCCCCGCACCTCTTCGAATCGGATCCGGACCGGAAGCAGCCGGTCGGTCTTATCCAACCAGACATCAATACGACCTTTGTAATTGGCCCCCTCCCTTGCGCTGGAGAGATGCACTGCGGGGACCAGAATTCCGCCGGGAAGGATGACATCCGAGTCATCGAGGACCTGGAAGTCAACGTCTTCAATCTTGTTTCGGCCCGCCATTGGAATACGCAAAGACCCGCCTAGAAAGAACCGGTCGGGATCGACCTTCATCATCCAAGCCAACTGGATCATGAAACTTAACCGATCTTGGACACCTTTTGGCAGAATAAGAGGTTCTTTTAACGAAGAATAAAAGATCTTTTCCTTTTCGTAGTCAAAGGTAGAGACCTCTTCCTTGCCGCGAGGCGTCTTGTGGGTGTAACGGTCTGGAAGGAACCCACCCGGACCAAGTCTGCCCTCGCCTTTGGCCTGCAGCGGGGCGCTCGCGAACAGTTTGGCCCAGCCGACGGCATGCGTGACCAGCTCAATCTGATAGCGGTCCTCTGCCGGAAATGACAATTTGATCGCTCCCTTGGCAACCATATTGCCCTCGCTAAAGTCCCCCCAAAAGGCATTTAGGGCAACCCCACCCATCTTCGGAAGCTCTTCAAGAGTAGGCACTCGCTCTTCTACTCGCTTAGGTTCTGCTGGCTTTTGAGGGGGCGGCGCCTGCGTGTCGACCGTTGGCTTCTCCGGAAGAGGCGCCGTCTCACTAGGCGCCTGGGACGCTGCCGGAGGTGGGCTCGGGGGCGGCTCAGTGCTTACCGGAGGCGGGGGTGCCGGAGCCTGGGCAAACTGAATTGCGATCGGAGACGGCGGGGGGGGCTCCGTCGGAAAAAAGGCTTCAATAATGCGGCCAAGCCCGACAAGCAGCACGACATGGGCCAGCGTCACCGCGAGCACCACCCAGGCCAACCGTCGATCGAGGGGGCGCTTGGCGGCAACTGGTTTCAAGATTCCGTGTGTCACGAGGTTCCCTAGTGCCTTCATTGGGATATTCTAAAAACCGGTTTCACGATTGGCGCTAAAACTAACATGGAAAAACAGCCCTTTAACCCGTTTGAGTTTCTCACCACACCATGGGCTGGACTTGCGTCTGGTCAGGGGCTGCCCCCGGGTGGCTCTTTTAATCCCACCGACGTTCAAGATCTTGATCGTCGCATTCAAGAGCTAAAAGCTGTTGAACAGTGGCTGTCGCTCAATTTAAACCTGCTGAAGACAACCATCCAGACCATGGAGGTTCAGCGTGGGACCATCGCGGCGATCCAATCGTTCACTGCCAGCATGGGCCAGCCCCCTGCCGGCGTCAACCCAAAACCGGATGGTGGCACGCCAGATCCAGTAGCAGCATCCACGGCCGCTGCCGCAGGCCAATGGTGGGAGACCATGCAAGGCCAGTTCGGTCAGATGATGCAGGCGGCGCAGGCAAGCGCAGAGTCCTTCGCCAAGCCCACAGAAAAACCGGCCAAGAAACCGGCCTCCAAAAAGAGCGTCGGGTAGAAAAATAAGGGCCTGTCGGGGCCCTATTTTTATTCCGGCTTTATTCCACTGTCTCTCGACTGGTTCGGTGACGCCAATCCGCCAAGGCCTGCGCGAGATCAGAAAGTTCAGTGATAACTCGGATATCCGCCGGGGGGCGGCGCTGTAGCACGGGACACTTGCCGCCAGCCCAGATCTCGACGGACTTCGGTAGCTTCGCCCGCAGCTCATTCAGACCATCCAGTACCTGATTAGGGTTCATGACCGGAGAGAAGGACAGCGCAACGATGTCGATGTTCTGCGAGGTCGCGGCAAGCACAATGTCCCAGACCGGGGTCTGCGTGCCAAGAGAAACACAGCGGCAGCCCTCAAGCGCCAGTAGCGCCTCCACCATGAGCAGGCCCATGCCATGCGGCTCTGATGGGAAGGTGGTGAGCAGCACGCGAGGGCGCTCGCCTGGCTGCGGAATCGTACTAATGGCATTGCGTAGTACGACCTGCATCGACTCTGTATAGAGATGCTCTTCGTAAATTTCCATCTGGCCACGGGACCAGGCATCGCCAATCCGCTGCGTCAGCGGTGCGACGACCTCCGTCACAAAACGCGCAAGCCCAAGGCGGAGCAGTCGCTGACCCAGCTGGCGACGAAGCTCTTCAACATCATGGGATTTCGCGGTTTCTACGAGGAACTGGACGTCGGGGTGCTGGTCCTGGGCGGGATCGTGGCGATTCCCGCCAGAGGAGGCAGACATATCGGATAGCGCCTGGAGTTCATGCAGGTCCAGACCGATGATCTTCCCAGGCCGATGGCCAACGTCCATCAGGCGGCGAATCGCACGCAGACGGTCAACTTGGTCCAAAGGATAGATTCGTTCACCGAAGGCATCTCTGAGCGGCGTTGGAAAGCCATAACGGCGCTCCCACACCCGAAGTGTGTCCTTTGAGAGCCCGGTGTCCCGCTCTACGGCGGAGATGCTGAGGTGAACCACAGTCGAATCAGGCAGATCCATTAAATCCCTTTTTGTCATAGACAAAACATTGACGCACGGGGTTACAGCGCCTAGTATAAATCTTTATCCCCCATCTGACCAAGACAAATATGGCCTCGATCCGACTGACCGCACTGGTTTCGATTCTGACAGCGAAGCACTGGCGTTATCGCGTGCTTGGTATCTTGAGTCTTGCATTTTTGATTCTGATGCCACAGGCCTGGGCGTCAACAGACGCTTGCCCAAAGCTCCTCAATCACACATTCCCCCGACTACAAGATGATGCGCCACAGAACCTATGTCAGTACAGTGGTCGCGTTATTCTAATCGTGAATACGGCCAGTTATTGCGGCTTTACCCAACAATATGAAGGGCTTGAAAAGCTCTACGCGCGATTTAAGGACCGCGGACTGGTCGTCCTAGGGTTTCCCTCCAATGATTTTGGCAATCAAGAGCCAGGCTCGAACCAGCAGATTGCGGAATTCTGCACCAACACCTTTGGGGTGAAATTCCCCATGCTGGCGAAGACCTCGGTCAAGGGACAGAAGGCCAACCCATTATTCAAGACCCTCGCACAGCAGTCGGAATCCCCCGGCTGGAATTTTCATAAATATCTGATTGGCCGCGATGGCAAGCTGGTGTCGAGCTTCTCGAGCCAGGTCTCCCCGCAGGATCGTCGCCTTCTCTCCGATCTCGAGCGCGCGCTCAACGCGGCACGCTCTTAAACCGTTTCTTCACTAAGGAGCTTCTATGAACGCCCCCGACACCCTTTTTGCCGCCGGCATTCTCCCTGACGTGCAGTCCCACGCCGATACGCGTCAGCTCTATATTCAACGCGTTGGTGTGAAATCCCTCGTCCACCCAGTCATGGTGCAGACCGCGAAAGGCGTTTCCCCCTCCGTGGCCACCGTCGACATGACCGTAGGCCTGCCCCCCGAAGTGAAGGGCACCCACATGTCTCGTTTCCTGGAGGTCTTTCAGGCGAATGAGGAACCCCTTAGCTTTCACGCAATGCAGGGACTGATGCAAAAGATGTTGGTTCGCCTCGAGGCAGACCGTGGTTACATCAAAGCCGCGCTTCCCTATTTCGTCAACAAGGCTGCGCCTGTCTCTGGTGTCGAGAGTCTGATGGACTATCAGGTCACCTGGGAGTGCGAGGTGCTGGGCGATGTGAACACAACGACACTGACGGTTGTGGTTCCCGTGACAAGTCTCTGCCCTTGTTCCAAAAAGATCTCTGAATACGGCGCGCATAATCAGCGCTCACACGTCACGATCACGGCGCAGCTAAAAGGTCCGGTTGAAGTGGAAGAGTTGATCAGCGTCGCGGAGCAGGCAGCCTCTTGTGAGCTCTGGGGTCTGCTAAAGCGCCCTGACGAGAAGTACGTGACCGAGCGCGCCTATGACAATCCGAAATTTGTTGAAGACCTTGTTCGGGATATCGCCATTGCGCTGGCCAAACATTCTCAGATTAAAGGGTATTCTGTCGAGTCTGAGAACTTTGAATCTATCCACAACCATTCGGCATACGCCAAGATCGATCACCTTTGTCATCACTAAATATCGCTATCGTCGGCAGCGGCATCTCCGGATGCGCCGCTGCCTGGCAGCTCTCTCGCTGGGCCAATGTCACGGTTTTTGAATCAGCCGATCGGCTTGGCGGGCATACCCACACCCAGACCATCGAGGTCGATAACACCGAGGTCTCAGTCGACACTGGGTTTATCGTCTTTAACCACCGAACCTATCCTGGGCTGCGTGCCTGGTTCGATCTTTTAGGCGTTGAGACTGCTGAAAGCGACATGTCGTTTTCAGCAAGCCTGAATGATGGCGCACTCGAATGGTGTGGTACCGATCTCAATAGCGTCTTCGCACAACGCAAGAATCTTTTATCGCCGCGATTCTGGGGCATGCTCGCCGACATCGTTCGATTCAATCGCCAGGTGCCGAAAGATGCCGCGAAATATCGAGCGCTCTCTGGCAACGGGCCTTCCCTAGGGGACTACCTCGATCGCGAACGCTACGGAAAGCTGTTTCTCGATGCCTATCTTCTGCCGATGGCCGGCGCGATTTGGTCCTGCCCCACCGAACAGATGCGGGCCTTTCCATTAACCACCTTTGTACAGTTCTGTGAAAACCACGGACTGCTCCAGATTGCCGATCGTCCCCAGTGGTACACAGTTCGTAATGGATCAAAAAACTATCTCGCCAAAATGCAACAGGCTTTGGCACGAGAGGGTCGGCAGGTCGAGTGGCGTACCGGATTTGCTATTAAGGAAGTGCAGCCTGGTGTTCGTGCCGATGGTCGGCAACAGGTCACCCTCTCGGGACTCTCGCAAGAGAACGGTGAGCCGCAGCTCTTCTCACAGACTTTCGATGCCGTTGTACTCGCCTGCCATTCTGATCAGTCAGCCACGATGCTGCCCAAGAAATCACCTGCGCGCTCCGTGGTCGCGGATATTCATTACCAGCACAACCGTGCCATCCTTCACACCGATCTGCGCCTCATGCCCAAGCGTCAGTCAGCCTGGGCCTCATGGAATTACATGCACCAGAACCAGACGCGGCTCTCGAATCCCGTTAGCGTCACCTACTGGATGAATCGGCTTCAGCCGCTTCCCGTGAACACGCCCGTTCTGGTCAGTCTCAATCCCTTACGCGAACCAGATCCCAGCAAGGTTTTTAACACCATGGACTACGAGCATCCAATTTTCGATGCCCGCGCAGTCCTCGCACAGAAGCGACTACCGGCGGTTCAAGGCCAAGATGGCATCTGGCTAGCGGGCGCCTGGACGCGCTATGGATTCCATGAAGATGGCTTTCAGTCTGGCGTTCAGGTCGCCGAACTGATGCAGTCCGCGCTGCAAGGTGCAGACCATGGCGAATCTCTTGCCAAAGCGGCATGAGCCTCGACTCGTTCGAGGGCAGGTGCGTCACGCGCGCCTGAGTCCGTTTACGCACGCATTTACCTATCGCGCGTTTTATGTACAGATGCCGATCCGCAGTCTGGCAAGACTGAACCCGGCACGTGCTGGCAATGGCATCTGGGGAATTAACCAAGGCAGTCTTCTACGGATCGACGATCGTGACCATGGTGATGGTCGCCCCCTGCTTGAGTGGGCGGAATCCACGCTGCGCCAGGCCAATGTCACCGATGCTGACGGAGAGATCTGGCTACAGACCTTCCCCAAAATGCTGGGGTATGTCTTCAAACCGGTGAGCTTCTGGTTCTGCGAAAACCAGGCCGGTCAGATTCGCGCCATCATTGCCGAGGTCAACAACACCTTCGGCGATCGGCATGTCTATGTACTGACGCCCCCTGCTGGTGCAACAGGGATCGCCAACGGGTTGACCTTAGAGACAAGCAAGGCGTTTTATGTCTCACCCTTTTTTGAGGTCCGCGGCCGCTACCTATTCCGCTTCTTTAAGTCCGACCTTGGGGGGCATGATGTCGCGCGGATTGAATACTCGGATCAGGAGGGTGCCTTGCTAATCACTTCCATGAGTGGCCAGTCGGAACCGCTCACACGAACCAGCGCCTGCCTTGCCTGGCTGCGCTACCCGATGTTTTCCATTGGCGTCATTGCACGAATCCACTGGCAGGCCCTGCGACTCTGGATCAAAGGCGCAAAACTTGTACAAAGACCCAAGCCGGTCCAATAGAATTTCGGCTTAAGACGATCACGCTGCCATGACCCATTCTGCCTCCTCCACCGATCCTGTTCAGGACGACCAAAACCGCAAACCCCTTCGACTGGGGATGCGAACCAAGATGTTGTTGCGTCTGCTCGACAAGATTGAGATCGGAGAGCTTGAGCTCACGATGCCGGATGGTTCGGTTCGGCACTTTCGGAGCAAAGAGGCCAAGGCACAACCGTCAGGTCCTCGCGCGCAGCTGATTGTTCATGATCTCGCCGCTATTTCGATTGCCGTTTCACGCGGCGATATCGGATTCGGTGAAGGCTATATGCAGGGGCTCTGGTCGACACCGGATTTAACAGGGCTGTTGCGGTTTTTTATCGCCAACCGTCGTGTTATGGAGAAGGTGATCTACGGCCAATGGTGGTCCCTCGTCATCGATCAGATCCGCCACCTATTGCGATCGAACCGCAAACAACAGGCGAGAAAAAATATCTCGGCCCACTACGATCTGGGGAACGACTTCTATTCGCTCTGGTTGGATCCCACCATGACCTATTCGAGCGCGCTCTGGGATGGCACTGGATCCTGGGGGCGACCGGTTGATCTTCAGAAAGGGCAGCTGCAGAAGATTGATCGTGCGATCAGTGCCCTCGGTCTTTCACGGGCGCCGGGACAGCGGGTGTTGGAAATCGGCTGTGGCTGGGCCGGTTTTGCTGATCGGTTACTCGATCAACATCCCATCGACTATGTTGGGCTGACCTTGTCCACCGAACAGAAGCGCTTTGGGGATGAGCGACTCGCACCCTACACGCCGTCACGATTTGCGATTCGTCTTCAAGACTATCGGGATGAGCAAGAGCAATATGACGGGATTGTCTCGATTGAAATGTTTGAGGCAGTGGGTGAGCAGTACTGGAACGATTACTTCCAGACCCTCTATCGTTGTCTTAAGCCAGGCGCTCGCGCAGTCATCCAGACGATCACCATTGATGAGCGACTGTTTGATCGGTATCGCCAGAGTACTGACTTTATCCAGCAGTACATCTTCCCGGGCGGCATGCTGCCCTCTAAAACTGCATTCCGCGAACGTGCTGTCGCTGCGGGTCTTGAGGTACAGGAAACCTTTTGTTTTGGGCAAGACTACAGCCGAACCCTCGCAGAATGGGCCAAACAGTTTGATGCCTGCAGTCACGAGATCGAAGCGCTTGGGTTTAAAGCATCGTTTCAACGGATGTGGCGCTTTTATCTCTCGTACTGTGAAGCCGGCTTTGCCGAAGGCAATCTTGATGTCGTGCAGTTTTCGCTCAAACGCCCCTGATCATGAACCGACCCATCTCGACGCTTATCACGACAATAGGACTTCTCGCAGCAGTACCTGCTGAAGCAGAACAGTTTCGTCTACAGGGCGGTGGCAGCCTGAAGTGGTTCGGTCTAAAGATCTACGACGCGAAACTGCTCACGCCGCAGCCGGTGAGTTCCCCCGAGATTTTTCAATCGCCTTTCGCACTGGAGCTAACCTATGCCCGTGCATTTAGTCGCGACAAAATTGCCGAACGCAGTATCGAAGAGATCAAACGTCTCGGTCTTGGAACACCCACCCAGCATCAGCAATGGCTTGCCCAGATGAATGCGGTCTTTCCAAATGTCCAGTCAAACGATCGCCTGCGCGGCGTTCACCGCCCTGGTCAGGGTGCCCAGTTCTATCTGAATGACCGTCGCATTGGCAGCATCGACGATCCAGAATTTTCAAGGGCATTTTTCTCCATCTGGTTTGATCCCAAAACGGCAGAGCCCAGTCTTCGCGCCTCGCTCTTCGGCGCCCAGGCCAGTCGCGCGCCTTAATGCCTAGTCAATCGCACGCACTGCGGTATGGACTGCCGGGGTTTGCGCTTGCCTTTGCAGCACTTCCCCTTTATCTCCTAACACCAAGTCTTTACGCGGAGCAGTTCGGACTTCACCTTGCAGCGGTCGGCTTGTTACTCATGGCAACACGCCTGGTCGATGCATTTGCAGATCCGATCATTGGCCGACGCATTGATCGCAGCAGTCGACATGTCTGGATCTGGATGGCCAGTGGTGTTGCCGTCATGGCAATCAGTCTTGCCCTACTGGTCAACCCCCCTATCTCATGGCTGCAACACCAGTCGAATTCGCAGGCTTTAGGCCTGCTGTGGATGGGCGTCGCCGCATTGTTTGTCTCACTCGGCAATAGTGTTGCTACGCTCGCGCATCAGAGCTGGGCAGTCTCATGGACTGCAGATCCCGATGCCCAGCGAAAACTCGTCGCCTCTCGCGAAATCTGGTCACTCGTCGGGGTCATCACTGCAGCGGTCATTGCAGCACAGCGCTCCGGGCCTGCGCTTGCCATTGTCTTGATCAGTGTTGGCGCGCTTGGCATCTGGTTGACGCGAGGGCTTCAATCATTTGGTGCCAAACGTCAGGACTCGGTCCAGCAGGAGAGTGACTCCTGGCGGGTGCTGCTGGGGGATATTCAGTTTCAAAAACTGCTGGGTTCATTTGCAATCAACGCACTAGCCAACGCGATTCCTGCAACGCTCTTCTTATTCTTCGTACAGGATCGACTCAAGCTGTCTTCTGAAACCGCTGGCCTGCTGCTTGCGATCTATTTTGTCGCGGCTGCGGCAAGTGTCCGGCTATGGACATCGATCATGGGACGGATCGGCGCGCGCCGAACCTGGCAGATCGCCATGGGCATTGCGATTGTCTCCTTCGTCTGGGCGTTGACGCTCAAGCAAGGTGACCTGATTCCCTTTGGCATCATCTGTCTAGCGACCGGATTTGCCCTTGGGGCCGAACTGGTCTGCCCGCCGATTCTGCTGGGCGCCCTGATTGATCGCGCTGGCCAACGAGGCCGAAGTGAGGCGAGTTATTTCGGGATCTGGAACCTGATCGCTAAGCTTGCTCTCGCCGCCGCAGCGGGACTTGTGCTCCCCGCCTTAAGTGGTCTTGGATATCAGCCGGGGGCCGCCAGTGGGAGTGATGAACTCCAAGCCCTGCAGTGGGTCTATGCTGGTCTACCTTGTATGCTCAAACTGATTGCCCTGGTGATGCTCCATCCTGTCCAGGATGTCTTGTCTGTCTCTGAAAGGACGCCTTCATGAAACTTGTTTCCTCTACGCTTTCGCTCTTTCGCAAAGCACGGCTAAGTCTCGCCTTGCTGGCCGGCACGCTTGTATTTGTCGCAGGCTGTGCAGGCCCAGACCCCATGAGCTATCAGTCCCAAAAGCCGGCGCTTGATCTAAAGCAGTATTTCAACGGCGACATTACGGGCTGGGGCATGGTGCAGAACCGAAGTGGTCAGGTCGATCGCCGATTTGTTGTCAAGATCAAGGCCAGCTGGCAGGGGGATGAGGGGATCTTGGATGAATCGTTTGAGTGGTCCGACGGTGAAAAACAACGTCGCGTCTGGAAGCTCAAAGCCGTTGGTCCCAATCGCTATGTCGGCCGTGCCGATGATGTTCGCGGTGAGGCCATCGGGGAGATCTATGGCAATGCCCTGCGTTGGCGGTACACGATGGACCTGCCGTATCGCGGTGGCACCATCGGACTCGATTTCGATGACTGGATGTTTCTGATTGATCAAGAAGTGATGATCAATCGGGCTGTCTTCAGTAAGTTCGGTGTTCGACTCGGTGAGGTCACCTTGTCGTTTCGACGTTCCGCAGGATAAGTTCTCGATATGGCCCAGTTAAACCCGCCCATTCGTGACTGGACCAACCAGGTCGTCTGGGTGGTGGGTGCCTCATCCGGAATTGGTGAAGCCCTGTCAGCATTGCTCGTACAAAAAGGGGCGCGGGTGGTCGCGAGTGCACGGCGTCAACAGGTCTTAGACCAGCTCTCGCCAGCGCCGGCGCGAACCCTCCCCTGTGACGTCTCAGATCCTGCGTCGATTGATCATGCGGTGTCCGTGATGCGAGACGAGGGTCTTGTTCCGGACGTGGTCTTCTGGGTGGCCGGTGTCTATCACCCGATGACCAGCGATGCGCTTGATCTTGCAGGGGTTCGGGAGACCTTCGAGATCAATCTAATCGCGGCTTACAAGGGGCTTGCTGCAGTCTTAGCGCTATGGAAAGAGTTCCCTGCTAAGCCACGACACTGGAGCTGGGTCTCCAGTGTCGCCGGCTATCGAGGTCTTCCACAGGCTGCAGCCTACGGGGCGAGCAAGGCCGCGCTCACCTATCTCGCAGAGACCAATTACTTAGAACTGAAAGCCCAAGGCATCGCCGTGTCGGTTGTCTGCCCAGGGTTCGTTCAGACACGGCTTACAGACATCAACGATTTTAAGATGCCGGCGATTATTCACCCCGATGAGGCAGCAAGGCTGACCTTAGATGGCATTGCTCGTGGTGCGTTTGAGATCCACTATCCCAAACGATTCACTCGCTGGCTGAAGCTCTTGCGACTGCTTCCCTATCGCCTCTACTTTTCCCTGATCGGTAAGACTGTGAAATCACCGCATGGACACTAACGCCTTCATCACGGCTGCGTCGACGCTCTCTGAAGAGACCGTAGAAGGTCTCGCTGCCTTCTATGCCCCGGATGCCGTATTCACGGATCCGTTTCAGACGGTCAAAGGCCACACCAAAATCGCCCATGTTTACAGAGCTATGTTTCAGCAACTTTACAACCCGCGGTTCGTCAATGTCCGTGTGCTTGGCGCAGCAGCAGCAAGCGAGGTCATGATTGGCTGGGATTTTGAATTTGCGTTTAAGCCGGGAGGCCGCCGACATGTCATTCCCGGTACAAGTCGCTTAACCCTCGATGCCCAAGGGATGATCGCGGAGCACCTGGACTATTGGGACGCCTCGCGGCTCATGCAGGCGCTTCCAGTGGTCGGTCGACTGATTGCTTGGCTTAGACAAAAAATTGGGCACGCCGACGGCGGTTGACCTTAAAATACGGCGGCTTCCCTATGAGATGACTATGCGAACACCACACGCCACCGACATGCTCTACCCAGAACTCTTCCGAGCGTTTGAGCGCGTTCGCTGGGACTTGGAAAAAGATATTGACTGGGATCGCTTCGATGCCTCGCGTCTGACCGACGAGCAGGCGCAGACCATCAAAATGAATGCCATCACGGAATGGGCAGCCCTTCCCGCCACCGAGATGTTTCTGCGCGATAACCGACACGACAGTGATTTCTCCGCCTTTATGTCGATCTGGTTTTATGAAGAACAGAAGCATTCGCTGGTCTTGATGGAATACCTGCGACGTTTTCGACCGGATCTGTTGCCCAGTGAACAAGAACTCCATGCCGTACGATTTGAGTTTGATCCAGCGCCGGCGCTCGAAACCCTGATGCTGCACTTCTGCGGTGAGATTCGACTCAATCACTGGTATCGCTGCGCCGCTGAATGGCATTCTGAACCCGTGATCAAGCAGATCTACGAAACCATCGCCAAGGATGAGGCACGGCATGGCGGTGCCTATCTGCGCTACATGAAAAAAGCACTCGTCACCACCGGTGATGCTGCAAAGGCTGCGTTTGCCAAGATCGGCGTGCTGATGGCGAGCGCCCGCAGAACCTCTCAGGCCCTGCATCCGACCAACCTGCATGTCAACCAGGCGCTCTTTCCGAATGACACCGTGCAGAGCCGAACACCTGAACCCGGCTGGCTTGAGCGCTGGTTAGATCAGCAGATCAACTTTAATGCCGACTGGGAAAAGAAGGTCGCAGAGCGGATTCTGCATAACCTGTCGTTGCTCTTTGAGCAGTCATTTGCAACGGTGCAAGAACTCAACCGTTATCGCAAATCAGTGGCAGAGTAATTTCCCTTGAGCGCCGCGCCAGCGTTCGAAGCAAAGATCGTCTCTCCGGAGTCGCTCGCAACACGCATTGGCGCACTCGCCCGTCCGCTCGTCTTTACCAACGGGGTTTTTGATCTCCTTCATCGAGGTCACGTGACCTATCTCGCACAGGCGCGGGCCGAAGGGGCGGCACTCATCGTTGCCTTAAATGATGATGCTTCCGTGCGCCGACTCGGCAAGGGATCCGATCGACCGATCAATACATTAGCAGATCGTCTGGCTGTTATTGCTGCCTTAGAAAGCGTTTCCCTGGTGACCTGGTTTTCAGATGACACGCCGTTATCGTTAATTCAGTCGATTAGCCCCGATATCTTGATCAAGGGTGGCGACTGGGCCCCGGAGACCATTGTCGGCGGTGACTGGGTGAAGTCGCGTGGTGGCCGTGTCTTATCGATCGCCTTTGAACACGAGCGGTCCACAACACGGATGCTAGAAAAGATTCGTTACACCAGTCAGTGACCGGGTACGAATTAGCGACAAAAGCGGGCCAGCGTTAAGAGCCCCGCAAAAAGCAAAGAAGGCTGTTCGTGCACCGTGACCATCGGTCCAGTGTCTTGATCAAGTTCTGCCAAAAAGTGTCGCCAGTCCTGGGCCTGTCCGCCATGTAGCCAGATCTTAGTGACGTGATGGTGTCGGATGAGTCCGGCGACAAATCCAGTCTGCGCGAGACCAATGCCCTGCGTGATGGCAGTCTGTGAATCCCTGGGGATTTCGGTCTGAATTGCCCCATGCGTCGCCACTGTGTAATCAAGGTCACGGGTCTGCGAGCGCAAGGCGCTATTCATCAGACGAATGCCCGGAAGAATCCATCCACCGAGAAACGATAGGCAGTGCCCATCAGTGGCGCTCGCATCCGGGGAGGACTCGTGATGCATCAGGTCAACCGTCGTTGCGGTCCCCGCGCTAATCACCATATGGGTCTCGTTTGGCCCGGTCACCCCTTGGGCAGCAAGGCCGATCGCGGAAACCCATCGATCCACGCCAAGCTGGCCTGGGTTGGTGTATCGATTCAACACCGTCTCACAACTCACCCCAATGAGATCAGCCCGCAATTGCGATTGAAACGGAGGTGGAGGGTCACTTCCCGTCAGTCGCTTGAAAGTCTGCTTCACGACCTGTTGCACAGCAACCGGGCCAACGGAACACCAGGCAATTTGCCACTGACTTGAACCCAACGTCTCAGCAGTGATCTGCTTTGCAGCCTGCTGCCATGCTGATAAAAGTCCCTCTACTGAGACATCTGCATTGCTCTGGCGGTGCACCGGTGACTGCGTCACAAGTTCCATCGCATGCTGCGCATCTGACAGCTCCGACTCTGGGCGAACCAGAAGCTGCCACTTGAGTGCTGAATTTCCCGCATCCACCAATAGCAAGGCTCTGAAGGTCATGACACAGCCTCCGATTCACGAAGCGATAGCTCGCCAATCTGAACTTCAAGTTGTTCCTGTGTCGTCTGCAGTAACAGTGCGCCCATCTCGGAAATCCCGTGACTGATGCCTTGCGCCACCAATCGACCATCGATGGGGTGAATCACGGATACCCCGAGACCTGCGAAAATGTCAGCCTGAGAGAACCGCTGCCTGAGGTCTTCGGCAGACCAAGGGCTGATCAACTGATCACGAATCGCTTCAGCAAGATCAGCCACAAGCACTTCCGCTGCGGGATTCGGAATACCGAGACTGACAAGATCCGTCACCGGTCGATCGAGCGAAAGCGGCGTCTGCCACCCCAGGTTAATCCCAACCCCGGCAACCAGCCACCACTGCCCCCCGATGCGATGACGCGAGACGAGAACGCCACCAAGCTTTGCACGTCCAGCCATGATGTCATTCGGCCATTTCACACCAAGGCGCTGACCAAGCGCCGGATATCTTTGTTTGAGACGGTCGACGACGAGCAGGCTAATCCTGATCGGCCATGCCCCGAACGAGGCGGGCATCAGCGCCTCAGGCCAGGCGGTTGAACAGGCGAGTCCGTGCCCGGAATCCGTCCACTGGCGACCATGACTTCCAATGCCCTGGGTCTGACGTGTCGTCCACAAGATAAAAGGGGCGCGATCGAGCGCCATTCGGTCCAAAGCGCCCATCGCCTCAATACGACGCAGCGCCTCGCGCTGTGTCGAGTCGACGGAATCGAGATGCTCAGATGGCCACATTCTTGGCATCATAGCCGCATGACAAAAGGTTTCCCATCATGAAACTCGATCGGGCCGGATCGCTTTTTCTCGCCGGGCTGCTCTATGCGGTCGGGCTTGCAGTGGTCTCGCTATCGCCACTCGCGGATTGGCGATTTATTCCGCAGGCCCCTTGGGAATTTCTCTTTGGGCCATGGCCCCGTTATTGGACCGGGTTTGATGTGCTGGTCAATGTGATTGCCTACACGCCGCTAGGCGTTTTTGTGAGTCGCGCATTTAGCATCCAGCGCCGACACACTGCATGGGGGCCCTTGCAGGCCTTCCTCTTGTCCATCGTTGTCGGCGTTTTATTGTCGATCGTGCTCGAAGGACTTCAGACCTATCTCCCCAGTCGGCGTCCCTCGATTCTCGATGTCACCGCAAATGGCCTCGGTACCTTTGTCGGCGCATTCTTAGCGAGTGCTTATGCCCAGGGCAGTCGACGACTTCAGATCACCGAGAGCCGGCCGATCGAAATCGGCGGGCTGATGCTGCTGGGTCTGTGGTTCATTGCACAGGCAGCGCCGCAGCCCATCTGGCTTGCCCTTGGAGACATCTCGATTGCGGCAGACTTAGGCGAGATCCTTCCCTGGTTTGCAGCACCCCCAGACCCCTCGTCTGTTGAAGTCGAGCTTTTTGCTGCGCAGCGCATTCTGGTCGAGGCGCTATGTGTCGCGACAGCCATCATGAGCTGCGCCCTATTAACCCATCTCACCCTGCTCGAGTCCCCCCGATGGTGGTCAGGCTATGAGCCCCGGTACTGGGTCAGAAGCTTCAGCCTGATCGTCATTCTCACCCTGATCATTCGTGCCGCTTGGGTCTGGTTATTGCTCGGGCCTGATGCGCTCGGCACCTGGCTAAATGCAGGTACCCAGGCCGGCATTGTGCTGACCCTGCTAAGTGCCTATGGCTTTGCTGGCGCCCGTCCGAGTCAGCAGCGGGTCGTCGCCATCTTGAGCCTGCTGACCACCGTATTTCTTGCCAATAGCGTCCCCGAGAATGGCTACACCGCAGCGAGCTTCCTCGCCTGGTCCACAGGCCAGTGGCTCAACCTTCAAATGCTGGCCAATGCTGCTGCCGCAATCTGGCCATTTGCTGCGCTGGCATGGTTCTGGCTGGTCATCAGCCGGCGCAGCGTGCGTCACCTGGATCAGCAGCTTAACCATACGCAAACGAGCCAATAAAAGACGGGGCTCCGGGATAAAATCGGACCATGAGTTACTTTGAGAAACATGTCTTTTTCTGCATCAACCAGCGCGAAAACGGCGCAGCCTGTTGCGCAGACTGCGGCGCCAGTGACGTCCAGGCCTACGCCAAAGATCGCATCAAAGCCTTAAAAAAGAATGGTGCGGGCAAGATTCGTATCAATCGTGCCGGCTGTCTGGATCGTTGCGATGAGGGACCCGTCATGGTCGTTTATCCCGAAGGCATCTGGTATCGCTATGTCGATACCAGCGACATTGATGAGATCATCGACGAGCACCTTTTGCATAATCGCCCCGTCGAACGGCTGAAGATTTGAATTCTGCAACCGAACGTTTTCTGATTCCTGGTCCGATCGGTTCCCTAGAGGCAGCGCTCGATCGTCCTGCGCAAGGAGCGATCACTGGACTCGCCGTGGTTGCACACCCACACCCCTTGTTTGGAGGAACCTTGGATAACAAGGTTGCCCAGACGATTGCCCGTGCATTTGTTGCACAAGGCGTGATCTGTCTGCGACCCAACTTTCGCGGGGTTGGAAAAAGTGAAGGCAGTCATGACCACGGATCAGGAGAAGTCGATGATCTCTGGGCAGCATGGGACTGGCTCACGCGCGAGTTCCCGGATGTTGGTGGACAACGATGGATGGGCGGATTCTCTTTCGGTGGCGTGATGGCAACCCATATTGCATCGGCCTGGGCTAGCCACGCGTTTGTATCCCCTCAGCCAGCGCTTAGCCGCAACATTCTTGTTGGACTTGGCATCGCGGAAGATCGTCGTCAGCCTGCTGCGTTAACCAAGGCGGCACGACTGATTCATGGCGAGCTTGATGAAGTGGTCTCGCTCAAGTCTGTCCTGGACTGGGTCGAACCCCAAGGGGAGCCGGTGCTGGTCATGGCAGGCGCGGGACACTTTTTCCATGGCAGGCTTCCGCTTTTAAAGGACTGCATTACACGATGCCTGCTCGCCTAATTCTTCTTCTCTGCGCCATCCTCTTGGGGATAACGTCTGCGCGCGCGCAGAGCTGGCCCACCCCACCAAAGCTTGTCGCACCAAGCTGGATGCTGATTGACGCAAGCACCGGACAGACCTTGGCAATGGCCAATGCCGACAAGCCGATTGCGCCCGCCTCACTCACGAAGCTGATGACGGCGTATCTCACCTTCTCAGCCCTTCGGGAACGTCGCATTCGTCTGGATCAGACAGTTCCCGGGCCATTAGAAACAGAAGTGCCGCAGGGGGCGCGTATGTTTCTGCAGCCCGGAAAAAATGTGCCGATCAGCGAACTTGTTCAGGGACTGATCACCTTAAATGCAAATGACGCTGCCATTGCGCTTGCAAAGACCATCAGTGGATCAGAGTCGGCTTTTGTTGAGAGCATGAATAAGATGGCCCAGAAGCTTGGGCTGAAGAACACCCAGTTTCGAAACGCGACAGGGGTTCCGGAGCCGGAACATCTGACCACCGTCGCGGATCTGGTCCGACTCTCGAATCAGATCATCAATGAATTTCCAGAGCAGCTGCGGGAATTCAGTCGTCGCGAACTGACACACAGTGGCATTCGTCAGGTGAACCGTAATCGACTCCTCTGGCTTGATAACTCTGTAGACGGCTTAATGACGGGGCGAAGTGAAACCGATGGCTTTGCCATTGCAATCAGCGCCCACCGACCGTCTCCCTTGGGCACAAAAGAGCGCACCCAGCGACGGCTGATCGCCGTCATTGTTGGGGCCAGCACAGAGGAGCTTCGTGCGCAGGAGGGGCTCAAACTGTTGAACTTTGGTTTTCAGCAGTTTGACGTGGTGCGGCTCTTTCGTGCTGATGAAGCCAGCGAAACCGTGCCCGTATTCAAAGGGGCCAATGCCAGTGCGCGACTTCATTTCCCTAGAGATGTTCTCGTCGCCGTCCCGCGCGGTCGCGCCGGTAATATTCGGACGCAGCTAGAACGACCCACTGCGCTGCTTGCCCCTGTTGTTGCTGGACAAGCAGTAGGACAACTAAGAATCTGGCTTGATGGCACAGAGATTCATCAGTTTCCAGTCACCGCTGCCGAATCCGTTCGACCCGCAGGGCTCCTGGGCCGTGCGATCGACAGTCTTCGACTCTGGTGGCGTGCCTTATAAGATGGCATTCACGGTGCATCCCCTCTTTTCTTTCATAACACGAGTAACCCTATGATCCAAGGCATCCAAGGCGACCCCACCGTCTTTCTCAACGGCGAATGGCAGCCGCTTTCACAGGCGAAGATTTCAGTCCTCGATCGTGGGTTTATTTTTGGCGATGGCATTTATGAAGTGGTTCCCGCCTATAGCCGACAGCCTTTCCGACTGGAATCGCATCTGAGACGACTTGTCCGTAGCCTTGCAGCCATTCGGATTCGTTCGCCGTATGACCATGATGGCTGGGCCAATCTCTTTCGCGAGACGATTGCGCGCAACGAGGGCGATGATCAGTTTATCTACGTGCAGGTGACACGCGGTGTAGCCAAGCGAGATCATGCCTTTCCAAACCCAGAGGTAACGCCCACGGTGTTCGCGATGTCAACGCCGTTTCAACGGCCTGGCCAAGAGCTACGTGAAGAAGGCGTAACCGTGGTCTCGATTCCCGACGAACGCTGGCTGCACTGTGACATCAAGTCCACCGCACTGCTCGGCAATGTCTTGGCACGGCAGACCGCTGTTGATCGAGGGGTCTCGGAAGTCATCATGTTCCGTGATGGGTTTCTCACCGAAGGCGCTGCCTGCAATATCTGGATGGTGAAAGACGGTGTTCTCTGCGCGCCCTTAAAGAACCACCTTGTTCTGGAAGGCGTCCGGTACGGCCTGATGGAAGAGGTTGCTGAACGACTTCAGATCCCTGTACAGATCCGTCGCATTCGTCAGGCCGAGGTGGCCCAGGCCGACGAGCTGCTCATGACGTCTGCCACCAAAGAAGTCTTACCCATTGTTCGCATGGATCAACGGCTTGTTGGCAAGCCAGAATTTGCCGGGCAGCCCGGACCCTTTTACAAAAAAATTCGTCAGGCCTATGACGATGTGATCGATGCCGTGCGTATCGGGAAGGCGTCATGAATCCGACAGATGAATCCCCACTGCAATTTCCGTGTCAGTTTCCCATTAAGGTGATGGGGGCGCGGGCAGATGGTTTTGCAGATGCCATCTGTGCCCTTGTCCAGCAACATGATCCGGGGTTTGATCCCAAGACACTTGAGATGCGGCCGAGTAAAAATGGCAACTACCTTGGGCTAACCGTGACGATTTCCGCTCAGTCACGCGAACAGCTAGATACGCTTTATCGTGCCCTCACCAGTCATCCGATGGTGAAGGTGGTTCTCTAACGCGGCCATCATGTCGTTGATGCACGGCCCTATCCTTCGACAGGTCCGCAGGTCTGCAGGCTATGCGCAGACACTTGCTGAAATGCAGCAGTTCACTCGCGATCGCTCCGCAACGACCCCCGATGCCCTGTGGCAGGTCGAACACCCGCCCGTCTTCACTTTGGGGCTCGCCGGAAAGGAGATGCACATTCTGGATGCCGGCGACATTCCTGTTGTGCGCACAGAACGGGGCGGTCAGGTGACCTATCACGGGCCCGGTCAGATCGTGATCTACACACTGCTCGATATTCGACGTCGCGGCATCTTTGTCAAAGATCTCGTCTGCCGACTTGAACAGTCACTGATCAATACCCTGACGCACTATGGCCTCCAAGGGGCAACACGAAAGCCGCAGGCGCCCGGTGTCTATGTTCCCTATGGCGACGCCGCACCCGATCAAGAGGCATCCTTAGCGAAGATCGCGGCAATCGGGCTAAAGGTCAGCCAAGGGCGGACTTATCACGGTATTGCCCTCAATCTCGATATGGATCTGGCGCCCTTTTCGCGTATCAACCCCTGTGGCTATGAGGGTCTGCAAACAGTCGACATGGCTACAATGGGAGTGTCTGCGTCATGGCAGGAAGTAGCCGATAGCCTGTGTGACCAGATTGATCAGCAGTTGACAGCATAGGACTAGACTGAGTGACCACGACCTACGATCCGCTCAAGAAACAAAAAGGTGCCGAGAAGACCTCGCGCATTCCTATCAAGGTTGTGCCTGCTGATCCGCTGCCAAAACCCGAATGGATTCGGGTGAAGGCTGCTGCTGCATCCTCTCGTTTTATCGAGATCAAGAAGATTCTCCGTGAGCATCAGCTCTATACCGTCTGTGAAGAAGCCTCCTGCCCAAACATCGGGGAATGTTTCGGAAAAGGAACAGCCACTTTCATGATCATGGGCGATAAGTGCACGCGCCGCTGTCCGTTCTGTGATGTTGGCCATGGCCGCCCCGATCCGCTCGATGTTAACGAGCCTGAAAACCTCGCCAAGACTATCGCGGCGTTGAAGCTGCGCTATGTGGTGATTACCAGTGTTGATCGAGACGATCTGCGCGATGGCGGTGCCCAGCATTTTGTCGACTGCATTCAGGCTGTACGGGCCCGCTCACCCCAGACCCAGATTGAAGTCTTGGTGCCAGACTTTCGTGGACGACTCGATCGGGCGCTTGGGATTCTTAAAGCGGCCCCGCCGGATGTCATGAATCACAATCTTGAGACAGTGCCCCGGCTTTATAAAGAGGCGCGTCCAGGGTCTGACTACGCACACTCCCTTCAATTGCTTAAACAGTTCAAAGAAGAAGTGCCTGGTGTGCCGACTAAGAGTGGTCTGATGGTTGGGTTGGGCGAAACCGATGAAGAGATCCTGGCAGTCATGCAGGACATGCGAGACCATCAGATCGATATGCTGACCATTGGACAGTACCTCGCCCCGTCAAATAGTCATCTGCCCGTTCGCCGTTACGTCCATCCGGACGTCTTCAAAATGTTTGAAGAGAAAGCCGCCGCAATGGGTTTTAGTCATGCGGCCGTGGGGGCCATGGTCCGCTCGTCGTATCACGCTGACCAACAGGCCCATCAGGCTGGGTTTACGAACTAAGTTCTCGGCCCAATATTTTTCGAAGTTCGGCGAAGTTGGGTTCGCCGACATATCGCTTAATAATTCTTCCTTCCCGATCGACAACGAACGTCGTGGGCGTCACCGCAACATCGCCATAGGCCTTCGCCCAGGCATTGTCTTTGTCATGAATGACGTGGAAAGGTAGCTCCCGATCCTTCACAAAAGTCTCAATGTAGTCAGGGCGGTCATAGCTCATGGCGACTGCAATCGTCTGGTAGCCTTTTGCGGCAAACTCCTTGTGGACAGCCACAAGATCAGGCATCTCTTTGACACAGGTGACGCAGCTCGTTGCCCAGAAGTTCACCAGATACGGTTTGCCCGATAGAGAGGCTGGTGTCACCGCCTGGCCAGAGATCGTCTTACCTGAGACTGCCGGCGCTGGCGTTGACCGAAGGAACACGGCAGCCCCAATTGCCACGACGGCGATCAGCCCAAGGACGATTAATAAAGGACGTTTCGACGCAGGTTTTGATGATGAAGTTGTCATGGTGATGGCATTATAAAAAACTCATGGAAATTGACCTGCACATCGAAGGCATGACCTGCGCTGCCTGCTCGACCCGAATCGAGCGTGTCCTGAATAAGATTCCAGGCGTTGTGGCACAGGTCAGTCTGATCGAGCATCGCGCCAGGATATCTGGTTTGACGGTAGATGACGCGATCGCCGCCATTCGACGTGCGGGTTATGACGCCTGGCCCAGTCAATCAGTCGCAACAACCCAGGGCGTGGCATCCATAGGGTCTGAGACAGGTCGCGGACTAGAATTGTTCCGTCTCTGGCTGTCAGGCTTCGGCCTTCTTGTCATGGCGGTGGAGATGGTGGCCATGCTGCAAGGAGAACATGGTCGCGTACCCCTTGCCGTTCAGTGGATCGTCGCCACGCTCATGCAGACGATCGTGGCCTGGCCGTTTTATCGCAGTGCCTGGCGGGCGCTTCAGTCACGTTCCGCCAACATGGAGACCCTGATCAGTATTGGGTCGCTAGCCGCCTATTGCTGGTCGGTTGCGCTATGGCTTGGGTGGGTTGCCCCTGATGGCGGCGATGCACTAACGCACGGTGTTTTTTATTTTGAAACGTCCGTAGTTGTGCTGGCCATGGTCCATATCGGAAAGCGGCTCGAACAGCGGGCACGCCAGCAGGCCCTTGATGCGCTGACAAAACTCACCGCCATCACACCAACACCTGTCTCCCGCTGGAATGCGAAAGATAACCAATGGGAACGCATCGATCCCGAGATGATTGCCATCGGTGATCGACTCCGTATTCAACCAGGCGAGGCCATTCATGTCGATGGGCTCATTACCGAGGGCACGACAGATATCGATGAGAGCAGTATGACTGGCGAAAGCATGCCGGTCTCTAAATCAACAGGAGATTCCGTCTTCGCCGGATGCGTCAATACCTCCGGGCGCATCACGATCGAGGCGACGAGTCGCCTAGACAGTTCACGTCGCGCGCAGATTGGTCAGCGGCTATTGACGGCGTTGATGTCTCGCGCGCCGATTGCCGCGCTTGCGGATCGCATTGCCGTCTGGTTTGTGCCGGCTGTGCTGGTGATTGCGCTCGCCAGTGGCGTTACGCATTTTCTTTTGGGCGCATCGTTTAGTGCCGCGCTCGGCATTTCGGTGGCAGTGCTGGTTGTTGCCTGCCCTTGTGCGCTCGGGCTTGCTACCCCCGCAGCAATTGCAGCAGGGCTTGCACGAGCGACGCATTTTGGCTGGCTTTTTAAATCGGCAGAGGCGCTTGAACGCGCAGCAAAAGTAAATTATGTGGTCTTTGATAAGACGGGGACATTGACCTCTGGACGACCCGTGGTCATCGCGCTCTTTGATCAACAGCTTGGCCTTACGCAGATCACCGAACAGAACGCCCCCTGGCCAGAGTGGCTTGCCGCTGCAGCCTCAGCCGAACGAGGTATTGAACATCCGCTTGCGGGCGCACTCTTGTCTTATGCAGCAGGCAGGCCCATGCCCGCCATTAAAAATAGCGAGCAGATTCCGGGTAAGGGCGTCACAGCCACCGTGGATGACAGTCGACAACAGCAGATCATGGTCGGTAGCCCTGACTGGATTGCCTCCTTCTGCAAGGTCGACACGCCAGAGCCCTTCCCCGATGCGATCGCGATTGATGTTGTCATTGATCAGGGCTGGCAAGGGCGTTGTTGGATTGCAGATCATCTCCGACCTGATGCGAGTGAAGGAATTGCGCAGCTGCGCGACCGAGAGATCGGCGTTGAAATTCTGAGTGGTGATCGTGAGGCCTCGGTTGCGCGCATCGCTGATGCCTTGGCGGGCATCCCCTTTGTCGCCAAGGCAACGCCAGAGTTAAAAAGTGAACGGCTAGATCAACACCGAGCCCAGGGTCGCATCGTCGCGATGGTTGGCGACGGCTTTAACGATGCAACGGCCATGGCCCACGCAGACTTGGGCATTGCAATGGCCAATGGCGCACGGTTAACCCTTGAGACAGCTGATCTCACCATGACCAGTCGCAGTCCGGTTCTAGCGGCCGCGCAGAGTCTGATCTTTGCCAAAACGGTCATGCGCCGCGTCCGTGAAAACCTTGGCTTTGCCTTCGGATTTAATTTATTGGCCATTCCGCTCGCCATGACCGGGCTGCTATCGCCTAGCATTGCAGCAACGGCAATGGCCCTAAGCTCGGCTGCAGTGATGACGAATGCAGCACGTCTCTTGCGCTGGTCGCCCCCTCAGAAAAGGAATGCATGATGACCACTTTAACCAGTACGTTTTCAGTCGAAGGAATGACCTGTGGCGGATGCGAAAAATCCGTCGTCAATGCCATCAGCGGTCTGCCTGGCGTCGCCCAGGCCAGCGCAGATCGACAGCAGAATCGCGTCATCGTCACCTGGCAAGAAGGCGCCACTGTGCCCGAACAGCAGCGCTATTCCCAGGCGATCTGCGAGGCGATTGAGGCAGCCGGATTCGACTGCCGTATTGCTTAAAGCTTAAACACGTGACTTAGCGGACAGGCGTGACCACCGCGCCTTCATCCGCCTTAGCAGGAGCGGGTGCGGGGGCAGCGGTTGTTGCCGATTGAATCGGCGCAGGCGTTCCCGAAGCGCCAGGGCTTCCGATCTGCGCCTTCAGTCGTGCCGCTTCTGCTTCAGTGATGATTTCAAAAGCACGCACAACGCGAACCACACCAGGTACTTTCGAGGCAAGATCTGCCGCCACATTCGCCTCACGCTCAGTGAGCAGCCCCATGAGATACACCACGCCGGCTTCGGTATAGACCTTCACTAGATTTGCCTGCAGGTCTTTCCGATCGATGTAACTTGCTTTGACACGCGTCGTTAACACGACATCGGTGCCATAGGTTTTTAATGAAGTGGGTGACCCAATCGTGACCTCGTTTAAAACATTGCGCACATTATCGATTCCAGCAACGAGGCGTGCGGCTTCCGCTTTCGTCGCTGCATCTGGTACAACGCCAGTGACCAGTGCAATACGGTTAAAGCTCACAACAGAAAGCGAGATCTTGTCTGACTTAAACTGCTCACGAAAACGATTAAATGCCTTTAGCTCAATCGCCTGGTCTTCTGCCTGTGCCCCCGTGGTACGACGATCTGAGATCGAGAATGCGCCGGCGACAACCCCCGTCGCAACGACCGGAAAGCAGCCCGATAAGCCAACTGTGATACCCGCTAACAAAAGTGCCGTCGAGAACGTGCGCATGCGGACCGACAAACGAGAGGGCTTCGCAAAAGCATGGCTGTGCAGTGACGTCATGGCATTTCCTTTGAATTCAGAGAATTGCATTATAAGAGTGGTGATCGCTAAAAAGCGTCTTTAATCCAGTCCAGATGTCTGGACGACATGGCCACGACATCAAACCGACACGGCACCCGATCGACCAAATAATGCTGCGTCAGCCAGAGCGTTGCGGCACGCCGAAT